>JADZAS010000021.1 GCA_020852515.1 Phycisphaerales bacterium | reverse complement strand
GTGGTGGCGGCTACCATTCGTCGTTGGTCAAGCGGACGGCGGCGCTGGCTCTTGGAACACACGTTTCGGCGGCGCGGCCGGCCGCGGAAGGCGGCAACGGCATGAGCAGACCTGATAAACGTACCTGGCCCGTTTTCTTGCCCAGATACGTGACAACAGCCCTCGTAGCCGACAAATAATGGCGAGTACCAACAAAGACTATAGGCGGGCCCGCAAGCGCCTGAGATCCCTGATCGCATGGTTTTTCATAGCATCCGTTCAGGCGGCTTGGGTATTCATTTCATCAATGGCATTTCCGCCAGAGTCAGCCTCCTCCAGCGTGTTGAGTCGAGTAGAGACAATCGACATAGCCATACTGGCGGGCGAATTCATCGCGGCCGCAACCGCTACACTTTGCCTCCTCAGAACAACGAGCTCGACCACGTGCACAATTGGTCTCGCCGTCGTTTTTGTGGCGACTGGAGCACCTCTAGCTGGCCGTTTGCTTCTCCTATTCGCGATCGCGCGAAATTACAATATATATGGCATTGTTAATCTCATGCTCGTCCTTGCGCTTTTGTCTCGCGCTATTATCGTTCTTTACCTTCACTGCCAATTGCGGCAGCTTCCGTCAGTACTTGCGAAGAGACGATCTGTTGCCACGACCACATATCTCTGGCTAGGCGCTGTTGTGGCGAATGCGGGACTTGAATTTCCTTCCGTTTGCGCGGTTCTCTGAGAGAACATTCTGATTGCGGCCAATACACTTTCAGGAGCGCTCTACTGGGCGTGCTTCGCCATTCTACTAGGAATCTTATTGAGGAGTTTGAGGCGATATTGCCCGTATCTCTGCAATGAATGTGGGTATGATCTACGGCACATCTCTGTTGACGGCTGTCCAGAGTGTGGCGCAGCCGCTAAGGTGCCCATGCTTCCTCGGCTATTTGTGGAGCTACACAGTGGTGCGGGCGAAGCCGGAGCAAGCGCTCCGTAGAAGGGAAGAAACCGGGACAGGTACGTTTATTTTCGCCAGAGCATTGCGCTTCGCGGGCGGCGCGGCTGGAACTTCTCTTGCCTCGTATCGCTCGACCGACCCTTGGCGGCTACGTGTACGACGTGCTCCATCGCGGCGTCGATCGCATGGGCACCTTCGCCGGTGGTGGCGGCTACCATTTCTTGTAGGCGAGGCGGACGGCGGCGGCGCTGGGTTTGGAGCACACGTTTCGGCCGCGCGGCCGGCCGCGGAAGGCGGTAACGGCATGAGCAGATCTGATAAGCGTACCTGTCCCGTTTTCTGGCCCGAGGGAGAAGGGGCCGGAGGAGGCGGCGGGCGAGACCAGCGAGTAGCCGGCCAACCCGCCTCGACTATTGACAGCCGCAGCGCCCGCCGCCGCGGCTGTGTCTGCGGGAACGCCCTAGCCTGCAGCCATCAGTACAATGAACATCATGCGCCGGTGGGTACGCCGCATCACGATCTTCCTCCTGCTCGGCGCGATGGTGAACGTCGCGGTGGCGTGGGGTATCGCCTTGAACCAACCACCTGCCGACGGCGGACCCGCGGATTTCCTGTACTCCCACACCGATGAACCTCGCTGGTGCTTTGTTACGCAACGAGCTGCCGGTAGCGAATACGTTCTCGCGGGTAGAACAACATTTGCAGATGTCAGTTGGAAATACGCGCCGCTGACAACTCCATCTTGGAGCATGGTCGCCCAGAAGCCGGTCGCTACGCCGGAAGATGATGACGCATTCTGGTTCGAGACGGCTCGGGGATGGCCGTGGCTTAGCATGGCGGGCCGCGTTCGCATTGCGGAGGACTACAGCGCGAACGAGAGCCGGTTTGCCGCTCTCTTGTCTCAAGGCGACTCGTCGTCTCTGCCTCGATTTCTGCCTCTTCGGCCCTTGCTGCCCGGCTTCGGGGCCAATTCGTTTGTCTACGGTGCGACTCTTTGGGCAGTAGTGGCGGGATCGCTCGCTGGCAGGCGCAGGTATCGAACTCGACGAGGGTTGTGCCCGGCCTGCGGCTACCCACGCGGCAAATCGCCCGTCTGCACCGAGTGCGGCCAACCGCTGGCTACTCCGTCGGCTCGTGCGAGAAGCAGTTGAGGAGGAGAGTCCATGCTGAAGTGGTTCCGCCGGGTTCTCACATTCCTGCTGATCGGCGCGATTCTCAATGTCGGGGTGGCGTGGTGGCTCGGCTGGCGCGTGCTCTATCAGCCTGGCTCGCTCCAAATCATGAACGAACCGATGGAGCCGGGCGAGTTTGTGCCTCAGGAGTTTCCCAACGAGTTGGTCGGTCCGGCCGGCCTGTCGCTCAGCCGCACGCGCCAGTTCGGCGCCGATCACGTGCAGGTGCACAAGGGTCCTTGGACCATGCGCTGGGTTGACGAGCCGGTGATTCCGTTGGACACGCTCTGGCCGCACTGGGGCCCGCTCGCGGGGCGCGATCCGCGCGAGGTCTATGAGTCGATGACGAATCCGATCGGCCACACGGCGCGCGGCTGGCCGATGGTCTCGATGTGGTGCGCGTTCGAGCAGGGAACGCACGGCCCCGTTCAGGGCGGGATCCATCTCGGTCACAAGCAGACGCCGAATACCTTCATCGTCACCGACCTCGTGCTGCCCCTGCGGCCGATCTGGACCGGCTTTGCCGTCAACACGGCCTTCTACGCGAGCCTCGCGTGGATACTCGTTGCCGTGCCGGCAGCATGGCGCCGCCGGCGGCGCATCCGACGCGGCCTCTGGGCAGCCTGCGCCTATCCCATCGGCTCCAGCCGCGTCTGCACCGAATGCGGCGAGCCACTGACAGGCGTGGCGGCCAAGTGATTCGGGCAAGAACACGGGACAGGTACGTTTATTTTCGCTAGAGCATTGCGCTTCGCGGGCGGCGCGGCTGGAACTTCTCATGACTCGCACCGCTCGACCGACCCTTGGCGGCTACGTGTACCGCGTGCCCCCTGTCCCGTTTTCTTGCCCGTCGGCCGCGCGCACGCGCCGAATTGTCAGGTTGCACCTGACCTGCGCATGTTCGGCTCAACAACGGATGGGCGTCGGCGGCAGCGCTCTGCCGCACTCGGTGCACACCGCGCTCGTGCCGATCGGATAGCTGCAGTCCGGGCATCGCCCTCGCTTGAGTCGTCGAGTCCGAATTATCCGTCGCCAGCCATTGAGCACGATTGCAAACACTGCCGCAAACACGAGGGTATCAATGGCGAACCCTGACAAGATCGGCGTGAATGGCAGATGAATCGTTGCGGTGCGGCGCCGGCGAGTCACATCGAACGACCAATACCAACTGAAATGCCACCCGGAATCGCCAAGTGGATCGTTTACCATCCACGAGTTGTAGCCCAATGAGCGCAACGGCAATCCAAAGCGACATCGGTAGGCCGCCGCCCACGAACTCCCGCCGGCCCAGTGCATCGATACAGCATCGGATCCCGCGGGGCAGCTCGGGACGCGACGAACGTAGGCCGGATCATGGGAGACCTTGGGGGCAATCGTGGCTCGCCACCATCGAAGTTCCCGGTTCGTCGCAACAGAATGCTCGCTGTAGTCCCTATCCATCAGCCAGAACCGCACTGCCGGCCCCCATGCGGCCGCGACAGTGAAGATCGCCCCCACCAGCAGGAGTCCGCAGACTCTCAGGAAGACCCAGCAGTTGATCCAGTGGCGCGGCATCGACTCATCCTATCCCTCCTCGCGATGTTCGCCGATCGACGCGCGCCACAAAGGCGCCGATTCCACACGTCGGCCGATAAAGTCGGTAGGTCAGGTGGAACCTGACAGTTGAGCGTGTGTTGGAGTGGTGGGGTTGCGCGTGGCGCGGAGCCGGCGGCGCGGGGACATGGGGTTGATGCGTGAGGGAGCGGTTGCCCTCTCCCTGACTGCCCGTCGGTTGCGCGCACGCGCCGAATTTTGTCAGGTTGCACCTGACCTACGCATGCGCGGGACCGGTATCCCCGATGCATCATTGGCAACCAAACACCGATCGCACCCACCTGCACGCTCGTGGATGCCTGCCCCTGCCTTCGCAGGTGCGGGCTCTGCGCAGGCATGACGGCGCGGGGAATGCGCTGCTCGGGCGGCGAGGGCTGGTGGGTTGGCGAATTGTCAGGTTGCCCTGACCTACGGCTCGTCTCGGCCTTGCGGGTTCGTGATGCATGCGCGGGGTGGGTGATGCTTTTCGGACCCGGCGGCGGGCGGGGCGGGTCGATATCATGCCGCCATGGGTGAAGTGGTCATCGGGATCATCGGCGGCAGCGGGCTGGGCGAGCGGGGAGGAAAACGGAACAGGGGAGGAAAACGGGACAGGTACGTTTATTTTCGCCAGAGCATTGCGCTTCGCGGGCGGCGCGGCTGGTACTTCTCATGCCTCACATCGCTCGACCGACCTTTGGCGGCCACGCCTGCCACGTGCTCCATCGCGGCGTCGATCGCATGGGCACCTTCGCCGGTGGCGGCGGCTACCATTCGTCGTTGGTGAGGCGGACGGAGGCGGCGCTGGGGCCGAAGCATACGTTTCGGCCGCGCGGCCGGCCGCGGAAGGCGGTAACGGCATGAGCAGAGCTGATAAACGTACCTGTCCCGTTCTTTTCCCCCGAGAAAGGGTCGCCCCAATCTTGTTTTGAGCAGAAATGGCTTTAATAAAGCAAACAATTGCGGCCGTATTGTGCGGGGCATTCTTAAACGTCCTGCTGACTTGGACACTGGCGGCGACCGATCCGCTTCCAAAGGACCGGAGTGTTTATCAAAAGGTAATCTCTGGGCATAAAGTGTTTTCACTTTATACCAAGTATCGCGGTACCTATGTATGCTACATATCTGTCGCTGAAGATACAAGCAAGGCACCACTTGCCGAGCGTAATTCAGTTCCGTCAGAAGTGATTTCGGCCCTAGTGGATGATGGCATTCTTCCCCGCGAACTCGAGGGGGCACTATCGTCCTGCGAGACGAGCAGTATTGACGGACAAGGGAAACGTTTCTATTTGCGGCTTACGGCCTACGGATGGCCGTCATTGTCGATGTGGAGTCAGGGCCGCTATGACGCTGGCAGCGCCGCCCCCTTAGGTAGCGCAATCTCGCTTGGCGGCGTTCCCATTCGTACTCAATCGAACACGACGCTTGGCTACCGTGCGTTGCCCTTGAATGTGCTCTTTTATGGCACCTTGCGGAATATCGCGCTGTTTTCAATCGCCATGTACATATTATTGAGACTTAAATGGCTACAAGGCCTGATTAGACGAAGTAGACGTAGGGCAGAGGGACTCTGCGAAACCTGTGGATATCCGCGATGTCGAGAAACGATACGTTGTAGCGAGTGCGGATCCGCGTATCGCGACTCAATAGACTAGACGGCATGAGGCAGAGGAAGAAACCGGAGGGAAGAAAACGGGACAGGGAAGAAAACGGGACAGGTACGTTTATTTTCGCTAGAGCATTGCGCTTCGCGGCGCGGCGCGGCGGCGCTTCACCCGTGGCTACATTCTCTGACCCCGCCGGGGTCGAAGGTTCCGGGGGCAGCATCGAAGACTCGCTTCACGCCCCGGCTACTGACGTTCACGCCTTCGGCGTGCGGCGCGCAGGTCAGGTGCAACCTGACAGTTGGGCGTGTGTTGGAGAAGTGGGGTCGAGCGTGGATCGGCGCGAAGTTGCTTTTTCATAACTTGGCTTCGGGCGGTAGCGGATGCCGTGGTCCAGAGGTGGGCTTGTTGGCCTGAGTCTGGTCGAAGGCTGCGACCGGCGGGTCACGCGTCAGGGCTGTGGAGTTGCAACTTGATTCGTTGGCCGATGGCGCGCTCGCGTGGCCTGCGCTCGCAGAGCCTCGCTTGACCACGGCACCCACGTTCGTGTTCCACGGGATGCGCTTCGCCGCGGCGCGGCGGCGCTTCACGCCCCGGCTACTGACGGTCACGCCTTCGGCGTGCGGCGAGTAGGTCAGGTGGAACTTCGCAGCCGAGTTGTCAGGTTGCACCTGACCTGCGGCTCGTCTCGGCCTTGCGGCTTTGTGATGCGTGCGCGGGGTGGGTGGTTAGCTCTCCAATTTCTTGCGCAGGTAGTCGCTGGTGAGGTGTTTGACGAGGTCGATGGGTTCGCAGGAGTTGTCCGGGCCGTAGTCGATGTCGAGCGGGCCGACGGCTTTGGCGGCGCGGAGGGCGGCCTGGTTGAGCTTCCTGTTTCGCTTGCCGATGCCCAGCAGGGACGTGCCCATGGCCTCGCGCACCCACATGTCCTCATCGCGGATCGTGCGCTCGATGTGGTCGATGCGGGCGAGGCAGAAGGCGTCATCCATGCCCTTGATGTTCTTCTTGGAGAGTTCGTAGAGCAGGCCGTAGCCGCAGCGGCGGCGGTCCACGTCGGGGCTGTCGATCCAGTCGCAGGCGAGTTCGAAAGCGAAGGGAGTTTTGGCGAGCGTGGCGCCGCAGGATGCGAAGACGTGGGCCAGCATGCCGCCGTGCAACTCTTCGACCTGCGCTTCGACCTGCTCGCGCGTGAGTTCTTTGGGATCATCGATGAGCAGGGCGATGACCTTGGCGTCGTAGACGTCGCTTTTCCAGAGTTGCTGGGCGAGCTGGTGGTCGCGGCCGATCTGTTTGGCGAGTTTGCGCAGTTGGGTGAGGCCGATGCCGAAGCTCTTGAGGCCGTGGGTCTTCTCGGCGGGCCTGGATTTCCAGTTGGCGATGCCGCGCTCGTTTTGATGTTCTTTGAGCAGGGCGAGGACTTCGGACTTGGTCATGGGTGGAGTCCTTGGATCGGGACGCTGGTGCGGATGATGTGCGAGACGCGGCGGCGGCGGCGTGGTGTATCGGGCGGCGAATAGCGTGTGCTTACGCGTGCGGCTCGTCACGGCCGGGCAACTTGCCGGCCGCTCGTTCGGCGAGGCATTCGTCGAGGGTCAGGCGCGCGTGGCGGAGGTGCGGGATGACGATGGAGCCGCCTACGACGAGGGCGACGTTCATGGCGTCTTCGATCTCGGCGTCGGACCAGCCGTGGATGACGGCCTGCTCGATGTGGTAGTCGATGCAGTCGTTGCAGCGGAGGACCATGGAGGCGACGAGGCCGAGCAGTTCCTTGGTGCGGCCGGGCAGGGCGCCGTCGCGGTAGGCGGCGGAGTCGAGGTTGAAGAAGCGCTTGATGCCGAGGTGGTCGGTGGCCAGGACGCGCTGCTGGCCGACGGCGCGGTCCTGGCGGAACTGCTGGATGGGGCGATGGGGCATGGGAGGTCCTTTGGCGGAAGTGTAAGGAGGATGGGGTGAAGGGGTGATGCCCGTTCGACTCGCAGAGCCTCGCTCAGGGCGGCGAAGCGCCGGGGTGATGCCCGTTCGACTCGCAGAGCCTCGCTCAGGGCGGCGAAGCGCCGGGGTGATGGGGTGAACCAGACTGACGCGCGAGCGAAGAGTTCGTTTGAAGTTTGAGCATCTCCCGTGATTTGATTCTTCGAGCTCCCCCACCCCGGCCCTCCCCCGCAGAGCCGGAGGAGGGAGCGGTGTTGTCGCTGGCGCTCCCGCGGCGCCGGGTCTGCGCCCTTCGGCGTGGCTCAGGATCTTTGACGGAGCACTGACTCCGGCCTACGTCCTCGCTGGCGTCGGTCTGGTTGAATTGCGTTCGTCCTTGCTGGCGCATCGGTCTGGTTGAATTGCGTTCGTCCTCGCTGGCGCGTCGGGTCTGGCTGAATTGCGTTCGTCCTCGCTGGCGCGTCGGTCTGGTTGTTGAGTTGGCGTACCATTGCGGCATGAATGGGAATCAATCGATTGCGGTGGTCGGGGCGACTGGGGCGGTCGGGCGCGAGATGCTCGACATCCTTGCGGCTGAGGGCGTCGAGGCCGGGCGGGTGCGGGCGTTTGCCTCGCCGCGTTCGGCGGGCCAGCGGCTGGCGTACGGGTCGGGCGAAGTCGCCGTCGAGGCATTCGGCGCCGAGAGCCTGCAAGGGATCGACATCGCGCTGTTTTCGGCGGGCTCGGCGATCAGCAAGCAGTTCGGCCGGGCGGCGGCGGCGCGCGGCACGGTGATCATCGACAACTCGTCTGCGTTTCGGATGGATGCGGATGTGCCGCTCGTGGTGCCGGAGATCAATCCTGAAGCGCTGGAAGGTGCAGACGCATCCCACGATTCGAAGACTCATCGTGGGCGTGTCATTGCCAATCCGAACTGTTCGACGATTATCACGCTCATGGCGGCGACGCCGATTCAGCGGCTGCTGGGCGTGAAGCGGATGGTGGTGAGCACGTACCAGGCGGTGAGCGGCGCGGGGGCGGCGGCGATGGAAGAACTGCGGCGGCAGGCGCGGCAGGTGCTCAACGGCGAGAAGCCCACGTGCGAGGTGTTTGATCAGCCTTGCGCGTTTAACGTCTTCAGCCACAACACCACGATCGGCGAAGACGGATACAACATCGAAGAGACGAAGATGGTCAAGGAGACGCACAAGATCTGGGGCGATGCGTCGGTGCGCGTGACGGCGACGTGCATCCGCGTGCCGGTGTTCCGTGCTCATTGCGCTTCGATCAACCTCACGCTGGCGCAGCCTGTCGATGATCTCAATGCGGTGCGCGAAGCGATCGGCGCGTTCGCGGGTGTGCAGGTGGTCGATGACCGCGCGGCGAATCGTTTTCCGACGCCGCTGGAGGCTTCGGGGAAGGACGGCGTGCTCGTCGGGCGGCTGCGGCTGGACGCTTCACAGGTCGATGAGCAAGGGCGGTGCTGGGGATTGAACCTGTTTGCGTCAGGCGATCAGTTGCGCAAGGGTGCGGCGCTGAACGCGGTGCAGATTGCGAACCTGCTTGGTGAGCACGCGGCGGTTTGAGTTGCAGTGAGTCGTCGTTGCACGTTCGCGTGGCCTGCGCTCGCAGAGCCTCGCTTAGACCACGGCACCCTTTACACCCATAGTCAATGAAAGCACCCCCACCCCTGCCCTCCCCCACAGAGCTGGAGGAGGGAGTGCCAGCTACCACCACTTGACGCACTTCATGCGGCGGGTGAACTCGCCGGGCAGCGGGCCGCGCTTGAGGATGTACAGCGGCAGTTGGGGCGGGCAGAAGAGGCGGACGTCGAAATAGGATTCGCCCAGGCCGCGGCTGATCGTGCCGACTGAGTTGCGGCAGCGGAGAATGCCGCTCGAGTAGCGCAGCGGGATGTTGGAGCTGTTGTGCAGTGGCAGGCCGAGGCGAACCTGGCCGCCGTGCGTGTGGCCGAGCATCGCCCATTGGACGCCGAGTTCGGCACAGGTGATGAGGATGCCCGGTTCGTGGCCGAGGAGGATGCGGTACGATCGGCCCTGCACGCCGGCGCGGTGTTCGAGGTCGCGGGCGTCGATGATGGTCTGCACCAGATCGCAGGGCGTGGAGGTGCCGAGGAAAGTGATGCCGAAATCGGCCAGCACGGCGGCGCGGTGTTCGAGCCAGACCACGCCTTCGATCCGCATGGCCCGGCGTTTGAAGGCTTCAGAGTCGTGGTTGCCGAAACTCGCGTAGCAGCCGATGCGCGGGCGCAGGGCGCTGACGAGGTCGCGCATGACGTGCAGGGCGGCAGGCTCATCGCTGGGCCAGGTCATGTAGTCGCCGGTCATGCAGACGAAGTCGGGCGTGATGCGGCTGCACATGGCGATCACGCGGCGAAACCACGGTCGGTAGCGGCGGATGTGCAGGTCGCTGAGATGCAGGACCGTGCGGCCATCCATCTGAGGCGGCAGGTCGGGCAGGGTGAGTTCGATGCGCTCCGAGACGGGCGGCTCGGGTCGCGGCGGGGAGAGGCTCACGGCGGTCATCGTGGGATGATCGTACGCCCTGGGGCGGCTGGCGGGGTCGGCCGAACAGGGTGGCACCGCGGCGGGAGGGGGCGGAAGTGTTGCCGCAACGCCGCCACGACGCTAGTCTTCTGTTTGCAGGGCGATACAGTCGCCCCGCGGCACACGGCCGCATTTTTGGCCCCGAGGCCGGGGCCGGCATGGCGCGAAACCACGGAGGTTGTCACGATGGCGAAGATGTTCTACACGCTCGACGAAGCCGCCGCCCGACTGGGCAAGTCACCTGACGAAGTGACCAAGATGGCTGCGTCCGGACAGATCCAGGAGTTTCGCGATCGCGACAAACTGATGTTCAAGAAAGAGCAGATTGACCTGCTCGCGGGCGACGACGAAACGGCTGAGCCCATCGGCCTGGCCGACAGCGCCGACAACAAGGCGATTGAAGACAAGGAAGAGTCCGTGCTGGGGCTGATGGACTCGAAGGAGTCCACGGGAATTTCGATTTTCGATTCGGATGATCTTGAAAAGGCCGACCCGAGCGCCGCGACGCAGGTGTCGGATTCGATTTCGCCGGCCGGCTTCAGCCTTGACCCGCACGCATCGGGATCGGGCCTGCTCGATCTCACGCGCGAGGCGGATGACACGTCGCTGGGCGCGGTGCTGGATGACATCAACTATCCGGGCGAGGAAGAGGCGGCGCAGTCGGGCGGGGCATCGGGCCTGTTCGCTTCGCCTGCCGGGGAAGTGGCCGCAGCGCCGGGCGGAGCGATGGTCATGCCCGCGACCGTGGAATACTACGACGGCGCCGGCAGCGGCCTGGCGGTCGGGCTGGCCATCGGCTCGCTCATCTCGCTGGCGATCAGCACGCTGGTTGTGTTCACGGCATTGGTCGGCGACCAGACGGTGGCGGGGATCGCGCAGTCGATCGCCAGCAACCTGTGGATGTACGTGGGCATCTTCGCCGGCGTGACGCTCATCGCGGGAATCATCGGCTGGTTTGTCGGCAAGACGTTCCAGTAATCGGGACGCGATTGCCGCCGGGAAAGACGTCGCGCGGCGTGCGCGAGTCGATGCTGTGCATTGATGGAGTGCAGCGCGATGCCGCTTGCGATGTACGGGTTGCGCGAATGGGGTGTGGCGCTGCTCGTGGCGGCGGCGCTGTCGGTGGGCGCCTGGTGGCTCGGCTGGGGCTGGCTGCTCATTCCCATCTGGCTGATGTGGATGGCCGTGGCCGCGTTCTTCCGGGACCCGATCCGCAACGTGCCCAACGACCTGGAACCGGACGTGTTTCTCGCGCCGGCTGACGGCAAGATCTCCGCCATCGAGCGCGTGGATGAGCACGAGGCGACCGGCGGCGCCCCGGCTGTCATCATCCGCATCTTTCTGAGCGTGCTCGATGTGCACATCAATCGCAGCCCGTGCGCGGCGACTGTTGTGCGTCTGCATCACCGGCCGGGACGCTATCTCGATGCGCGGACCGCCGAATCGGCGCGCGTGAACGAGTCGAATCTCATCATCCTCGATCGCGACGGTGAGACGATCGGCGTGCGGCAGGTCAGCGGCGCCGTCGCGCGGCGCATCGTGTGCCCGCTGCAAGGCGGCCAGCGACTCGAGCGCGGCGAGCGCATCGGCATGATCAAGTTCGGCTCCACCACCGAACTCATCCTCCCCCGGCCAGACCAGGTCGAGGTGCGCGTGCGCATGGGCGAGAAGGTGCGCGGCGGTCTGACGGTGCTGGCGGCCTATACCACCGCATACCGCGACGACGTGCTTTGACGGCGCCATCGACGCGAGCGTCCCGCGCTACTTCAGCGCGTGTTCGAGATCGTGCCAGAGGTCTTCGACGTTCTCGATCCCCACGCTCAGACGGCAGAGGTTGTCATCGATGCCCAGCGCCTTTCGCTTGTCGGGCGGCACGGATGCGTGGGTCATGATCGCAGGATGCTCGATGAGCGACTCGACGCCGCCGAGCGATTCGGCGAGCGAGAAGAGGTGGACGCGCTCGAGGAAGCGGCGGGACTCGTTGAGGCCGCCTTTGAGCCAGATGGTGATCATGCCTCCGCCGGCCGGCTCGCGGTTCAATCGCATCTGCCGGGCGGCGAGATCGTGCTGCGGGTGTGAAGCGAGGCCGGGATACACGATGCGCTCAACGTTTGGATGGGCTTCGAGCCGGCGTGCGATTTCGGCGGCGTTGCGGCAATGGCGCTCCATGCGCACCGCAAGCGTCTTGATGCCGCGCAGTACGAGGTAGCAGTCCATCGGGCCCAGGACTGAGCCGATCGCGTTCTGCATGAAGCGGAGCCGCTCGGCGAGGTCGGGGCGGTTGGTCACGAGGATCCCCCCCACTGCGTCGCTGTGCCCGCCGAGGTACTTGGTCGCCGAGTGCATGGCGATGTCAAAGCCCAGTTCGATCGGACGTTGGAGCATCGGCGAGGCGAATGTGTTGTCGCAGACCGTGATGAGGTTGTGCCTGCGGCCGATCGCGGCGACGGCGGCGAGATCGACGAGTTTGAGCGTGGGATTGGTCGGCGTCTCGACCCAGATGAGTCTGGTGCGATCGGTGATCGCGGCTTCGATGCGGCTCGCATCGGTCATGTCCACGTAGGAGATGCTCAGGCCCTGACTGCGCTCGCGAACGCGCGTCATGAGGCGGTACGACCCGCCGTAGAGATCATCCATGGCGATGACGTGGTCGCCCGAGTCGAGGAGTTCGAGGCAGGTGCCCATCGCGGCCAGGCCGGAGGCGAACGCGAAGCCGCCGTGCGTGACGTCGTTTTCGACCTTGCCGCCCTCGAGCGCTGCCATGCAGCGTTCGAGCGCGTAGCGCGTGGGGTTGTGCGAACGGGAATACTCAAAGCCCTTGTGCACGCCCGGGCTCTGCTGCACATAGGTGCTGGAAAAACTGACGGGCGGCATGACGGCGCCGGTATGCGGATCAGGCGCCTGCCCGCCGTGAATGACTTGCGTTTCCAGTTTCATGATTGTTTCCTGCGGTTTCGTTCGACCAATGGTCACCACAAAGGGCACGAAGAGCACAAAGAGGGCACAAAGGAGCGATCAGTTCAGAGAACCAGCCGGCGAATCCCATCCTTGATCCGAAGTACGTTGAAGTTGATCAGCAGCGCGAGGCGAAGTCCGGTGATGCGCAGGTAGGTCAGCGTCTGTGCTTCGTGGATCGCGTGTAGGGCGTCCACCGACTTGAGTTCGACAATCAGATGCTCGTTCACGACAAGGTCCGGTTTCAGGCAGGCGTCGAGCCGCTCGCCGTCATAGAAGATTGGAACCGCTTCCTGCACGGCGAAGCGAATTCCGCGCTTGCGAAACTCATGGCACATGCACGTTTGATAGACACTTTCGATCAGCCCCGGCCCCAGGTGGCGATGCACGGTCAGCGCCGAGTCGACGACGACGCGCGCCGACTCCTCTACTTCCGGCTCAAGAGGCTCATAAGTCCTCATGCAGCTCTCCCCCGAGTTCGATTGCATCCACTTCGTGCCCTCTTTGTGCCTTTGTGCCCTTTGTGGTAAACCTTGAGCATTCAAATTTCTACGACTGCAGCGCTTGTCTTCGGAGGTAGTTGAGCAGGTCGATCTGGGTGATGAGGCCGTAGTACTGTTCGGCGTCGGCGATGAGGGCCACCTTGCTCGCGCGGAAGATCGGCACCAGCGAGCGGATGTCGGCGCGCGGCGGCAGGGTCTCGAGGCGCGTGACCATGAAGTCCCCCACCGACCTTTTGAAGTTTGCCGGGTCGGTGTTCACCGCCAGCAGCAGGTCCGACTCGTCGATGATGCCCACGATCTGCCGGTCGCGGATCACCGGCACCTGGCTGATGCCGTACAACTTCATCCGGCCATGCGCCACGGCCAGCGTGTCGGTCGGCGAAACGGTGAAGTCTTCCTGATCGAGGTGGCGACGCTGAATGAGATCGCGCAGGTCGCCGAACTCCTCGCGCCGGATGAAGCCGTTCTCGATCATCCACGAATCCGAGAACATCTTATTGAGGTATTTGTTGCCCGTGTCGCACACGAGCACGCACACGCGCTTGGCGCTCTGCTGCGCCCGGCAGTACTTGAGCGCGCCGGCGAGCAGCGTGCCCGACGATGAACCCGCGAAGACGCCCTCGGTCCGCAGCAGATGCCGAGCAGCGTGAAACGCCTCGGCGTCGGTCACTTCGTACGCATCGGTAACAAGGTCAAGATCGAGAATGGACGGGACGAAGTCTTCGCCGATGCCTTCCACGAGCCACGAGCCCGGCTCAATCATCTTGCCGGTCTTCACGAGCGGCGCGAGCACCGAGCCCTTCGGGTCGGCG
Source organism: Phycisphaerales bacterium (assembly GCA_020852515.1). NCBI lineage: Bacteria > Pseudomonadati > Planctomycetota > Phycisphaerae > Phycisphaerales > Phycisphaerales bacterium. Next base: position 163,225 of record JADZAS010000021.1, on the reverse strand, counting down.
AGCACGATGTCGATCTTCGGGTTCTTCTCTTTGAGGTACTTTCCTGTTCCGCTGAGTGTGCCGCCTGAGCCGACGCCGAACACGACGGCGTCGATGTCCCCTTCCAACTGTTCCCAGATCTCGGGCCCGGTCGTTTCGTAATGGGCCTGGGCGTTGGCGGGATTGCCGAACTGGTTGACATAGAAGCCGCTTTCTTCGTCGGCGATGCGCTGGGCGAGATCCTGGTAGTAATCGGGATGGCCCTTGGCGACGTCGGACCGGGTGAGCACGACCTGCGCGCCGAGGGCTTTGAGGTGGTCGATCTTCTCCTGGCTCATCTTGTCGGGCATGACGACTTTGACCCGGTAGCCGCGCAGGCAGCCGACGAGGGCCAGTGCGATGCCGGTGTTGCCGGCGGTGGCTTCGATGATGAGTCCGCCGGGCTTGAGTCGGCCATCCTGCTCGGCCTGCTCGATCATGCGCCAGCCCATACGGTCCTTGACGGACCCGCCGGGGTTGGTGTATTCGAGTTTGCCAAAGAGCCGGCATGGCCCGGTGTCGAGGCGGCGAAACTCGAGCATGGGCGTGTTGCCGATCATCTCCAGGACATCGCCAAAGACCGGTGCGCGCTGCGTTTTGCTGCTCATGGGAGCATCGTAGCGGGGTCTCACGCGGTGGAGCCGCAACGATCGGTCCAGTCCGGATCCGCGGCCTGATTCAGGGTGAATTGCCCGACACCGCCGACGGCCCTTGACAGATCGGGCGAATTCTGGTACTTTGCACCGACGCGACCGGGCTGCAACGCGTGTTGCCGGTCCGGGGGCGGGGGCAAATCACAGGAGAGAGATCATGAAACACCTGGCTCTGGCGACCGTGGCTCTGGCTGCCATCACCTCTGCGGCGCAGGCGCAGATCGTGGACCTCGTCGCGGTCGATTCCAAGTGCATCTCATCGACCAATGAGAACTGGAATGACAATCGCCTGCGCGCGTACTGGAACAGTCGCTTCGTTGACGGCTTCCTGAAGTTCGACTTCAGCCAGATTCCCAGCGGCGCGCAGATCATCGCCATGAACCTTCGCACGTACCACGAGGAGGGATTCAACAACCCGTACAGCGATCCGCAGGTTCAGCTCTACCGCGTTTCGGACGACTCGTGGTCGCGCGGGCCGACGAACCCGCACCCGGGCCTCGGGGAGACGATTTCCGCGGTCTACAACAACTTTCCTTCCGGCAGCCTGATCCCGTTCGACTGGGAGATCGACGTCGGCGCCGCCGACTGGTCGGCGGACATCGCCGACGGCTACCTGACCATCGTGATGCGCAACATTCAGACCTCCTACAGCTACGTCTACTGGCACGGGGCCGACGCGAGCCCGCAGCCGCCCGTGCTCACCGTCGAGTATTCGACGGAAGGCGTGTCGCTGCGCGTCACCGGCACATGTCCAGGGCAGATCACGCTCAGTTGGAACGGAGCCACGGCCAATCGGCAGATGGGCGTGGTCTTCTCCCGCATGACCGGGTCCTACGTGATTCCAAACGGCCCGTGTGCCGGCACCCAATTGGGACTCGGAACGAACCAACTCCAACTGGCGCGGACCATCGGCACCGGCGCCAATGGCAGCGGCCAGGTGAACGGTAACATCGGCACGGGCGCGTGCGGCGGCTACCTGCAACTGGTGGTCGTCGATTCGCCGTGCGACACGAGCAACGTCGTGCAGTTGCCGTAGTGTGGCGCTTCCTGTTGAATTGAATTCATCAAGAAAGGGACGGCTCATTCGAGCCGTCCCTTGTCGTTTCGTTGGTGTGCGGGCGCTCAGGGATAGGCGAAATCCACGCGATTGCTCGTGCGGCAGGAACTGTACTCGAGCGCCTGGTATCGGATGGTCCGGCCGTGCGCCGCCGGCGAGGTGAAGCCCACGACGCTGGCGCGGCCGCTGGGGTCGGCAGTCATGGTTGCACCCAATCGCACGCTATTCATGTCAAGCACGAGGCCCGGGCAGCCGGGTACGTTGGTCGAACCCGCGCGCAGACTCCAGTAGAGCCGAATGGTCGCGCCGGGCGTGGCGCCGTAGACGGTGAAGCGGTTGTTGGCGCCGGCGACGCCGGGGTCAGGCCCGTAGAGCGGCAACTGCTTGACGGGCGGCGTGAGCAGGTGGCTGTCGGCGGAGGTGTCTTCGACAACCACTTGGCCGACGCCGTTAACACCTTCCGCCCGGTCCATGCTGGGGCTGCCGCCGGGGAGAAAGTTGTTGATGTCCTGGATGGTGTTGTTGGCGCCGACCCAGCGGACGGCGCGCGGCAGGGTGCGCGGCGAGATGCCGCACATCTGGCCGAAGATGTTGATGTCCAGGGCGATGCTGTAGGAGTTCTGGAGCGTGCCGACGTCCATCATGACGCCATTGGACCATTTGAAGGCGCGGGTGACGGAGTTGCCCGAGAGGTAGGAGTCGCCGCTGATCTCGCTCTTGTCGTTGATGGCCCAGGCGTGGCCGAAGGTGCCGCCGAGCGACCCGAGGTTCTGCACCCCGCCGTTCTCGAACTTGACGGGATGGCGGACGAAGGCGCCGGCGGGACCGTCATCGGAGTAGCCGCAGGCGACACCGTAGTTGTTGATGTCGTAGGCGTAGGAGTGGGTGTCGCCGCCGGGCAGCACGCCGAGGTCGACGATGCCGCCGCTGTTAGGCCAGAGTGCCGCGTGCCGAATGGGGTAGCCGTTGGGATCGGTGCCGCCGGTTTCGGAGTAGCCGACGATGTCGCCGTGTTCGTTGATGCCCAGGGCGCCGCTCTGGTTGCCGCCGAGGTTGGGGAGTTGGATGATGACAGTGCCGACCCACTTGACAGCTCGTCGATGGCCGGAGGAATTGGTGGCGATGCCGCACACCGTGCCGGTGTTGTTGATCGCCCACGCCTCGCTGTCGCCCCCTCCCGATAGTGTGCCGAGGTTGAGGCTGCCGGTGCTGGGCGACCACTTGTACGCGCGCATGTTGGAAAATCCGCTCGTGAACGATCGGCCGACGACCTGACCGAGTTCATTGACATCGGCGACGTAGGTCTCCGCTCCGCCCAGCGAAGGGATCTGGGTGCGGATGTAGTTCTGCGCGAGGCTCGGGGCGGCGGCGAGCGCCAGGCAGGCCGCGGCGGACGCGAGCGCGATGCGCGTGCGGTTGATGAACCGGAAGAATCTCTCTCTCATGATCTTTCTACTCCTCATTGGCAATGGATTTACCTCGCAGCAGTCGCGCTGCGCGGACGTCAGTGGTGACTCGGCTCGGCGACCGGCCGGGTTCATGAGCAGTGTAGTCCTGCACGCGCCGACCAGTGAGTGGCTCTCGCGCGGCCGATCAGGTTCGGTCAGTGTTAATCGCCCTTGCTGTGATCATCATCCGACCACGCGGGCTCGATCGTCGCCGTCATCGATCCCTTGCAGCGGGCCAGGAGAATGTCGGCCCCGTAGTTGAGGATCTGGTCGCGCTTGAACTCGGCCCGCTCCTTGTGGCAGGTGTCGCAGATGACGCGGCCCTGCGTATCGACCTGCTGCGCCATGCGGAAACTCTCCTCGAAGCCCTTGATGAACAGGTGCTGGAGCATGCGCATGACGTAGATGTACGTGTGGTCGTTGTCATCGTGCAGCACGACGTGCCACAGCGGCGGCTGCTTGACCTCGCGCCTGGCTGCTGATGCGGGGCGAGTCTGCGTGCGTTCGACAGTTGCCGTTTCACCCATGTCTGGAATGTACCAGATTGGACTGCGTTGTGCAAGCGTTTTGTGGGCAGCTGGGCCAAGATTCTCGCCCTCACCCGCCTGCTCCGGCGGTTCAGACGCGGCAGGGCTCAGTCGGGCCGTGATCGCTCGGCGGAATCCCGAATCAGTGCGACCAGGCGCGGGTCGGCGGCGGCGTTCCGGTCGGCGATGGGCACGAAGCGCTTGGACTTGCCGCTGCCGCGGAGAAGCCCGTGCGGGTCGTGCAGCTCGGCGCCGAGGATGAAGCCAAGCGTGACCTGCCCGCGCTTGATGTCGATCATGCAGATGTTGCCGCCGATCGAGCCGAAGGGCGCATCGAGGTGGAAGTAGGACAGCGCGCCGAACTTGATCGCCTCGGCGGCCTGCGGGGCCGCGCGCAGCACGACACGGCGCAAATGCTCAACGAGCCGGCGCGTCGCATCCGATTCGAGCAGCAGGTGGTCGCGGAGTTGATCAGCGGCGAGGCGAGGCGGAGGCATGTTGATCTGTTTCGTGCGATGGATGGCTGGTTGGATGGTGCGCCGCGGGACTGGCGGCTCGGGGTTCGGCGCGGGCCGCCGCCTCGCGCGTCTGGCCGCACTCAGGGCAGCGGTCGATTCTCTCGCTCAAGCCGCGCAGTTCGTAGCCGCAGTTGATGCACAGGTCGTAGCCGGCGGCGCGCATGGCGCGGCGGATCGGGCGAACGTAGAGCGAGCGGTACATCCAGGCGCACCACGGCCAGAAGACCAGCACCAGAATCACGTAGGCAAAAGCGGTGGGCCCGGTCCGTCCTGCGTAGCCGAGCCACCCGAGCATCGGCTCGATGAGATTGAAACCCACAAGGAGCGGAAGCAGGATCAGCGCCGTGCGCCCCAAGAAAGCGCCCGCGGGCAGGTACCTGGCGTGGGCGATGCTGGAGAGCCGAAACTGCTCGCGCCGCGGGATGTGGTACTGCGGATCGGTGAAATTGCCCAGCAGCCAGCGGAGGTGCATCGGTGGAGTTTACACGGCAGGAACCAGACCGACGCGCCAGCGAGGACGAATGGTTCTCGACCTACGTTACATGGCTTGTAAGCCAAGGGGGCGGAAACTGCGTGCTTTGGTCGGCCGCGACCTACAGTCTCGCATGCGGCGATCCCAAAGCTCGAGCTTCTGGGTCCGCGACACGCCATGAAGTTGTGCGCCTGCTGGGTTTCCAAACAGCCAGCGGAGATTCATCGATCGAGTCTACGCGGGAGGAACCAGACCGACGCGCGAGCGAGGACGATTCAAACCGGCATCAGTCTCGGCGCTATGAGACGATGCCCTCCTCCCATTGCGGTACCATCAGGTGATGTCGGCACCTCTGGCCTACTTCATCTCCTGGACTACGAAGGGAACGTGGCTGCACGGGGATGAACGTGGGTTCGTCGAGCGAGGCAAGGCGGGAATACAGGAACCCGACAGACTTCGCAACGAGCGGGAGTATCTGGCGCTTCGCGATGAGGCCGTCCTCCTCGGCGACGATCAGCGCCGACTGGTCCATCGGACGATCGCGGCCCATTGCAACATCCGCAAGTGGAAAGCGCTGGCCGTCAATGTGCGAACGAATCATGTGCATGTGGTTGTAAACGCATCCGACGCGGCGCCGGAGACCGTGATGGAGCAATTCAAGGCGTGGTGCTCGCGGCGTCTGAACGAGATGTCCGGACACTCTCGCAAGTGGTGGACCCCGCACGGCTCGACACGATGGATCAATGACGAAGCGAGCCTGGAGGCGGCGATCGAGTATGTGCTCAATCGCCAGTAGGAGGCTCAACGGCGAAGATCGCTCGATGGTGATCCTCCTCGCTGGCGCGTCGGTCTGGTTTCGGGTGTGTCTCAGAAGCTCTGGATCAGACTGACGCGACCGCAAAGAGGATCGTCGTGGGTTTGGTACTGTATTCGTCCTCGCTGGCGCGTCGGTCTGGTTGGGTGCTTCATTCGCCCTGCCAGTTAAGTTGCCATGACACGCCGAAGCAATCGGCGCACCAGGCGAATCTGGCGCTGAAGCCGTAGTTGTTCGGCGGCATCACGACCTTGCCACCTTCGCCTATGGCTGCAAACAATCGATCAAACTCGGCGTCCTCTTTGCACTCCGTGAACAGCGAGATCGAGGGCGTAAAGGTGAAGTCGTGCTTGGCCGGGCTGTCGATGGCCATGAATGACCGGCCGTCGAGTGTGAAGATGGCGCGGGTGACCGATCCCTCCGAACCGGGTGCTGACGATCAGAAACCTCCGCGTCGACTCGTCTCGGAGACCACATAGACAAGCGGCATGGACCAGATGATCGCAGCGAGGCGCCAGGACCACGATCCGCGCACGACAACGACGCCAAAGCACCCGCAAGACAGCGCCGCGAAGCCTATCCCCCACCGCAGTACCGATTGATAGTCGTTGCCCGCAATCGTGACGGTGGAGCAATACAGCGCGGCGAGCATGGACGCGACGCCAAGGACATACGAGTAGAAGATGATGCGTGAACTCGCCGTGGAACGTGCTCCTCGCAGGGGCTGATCTTTAGTGATCATTGCTCGCGTTCGACTTCAGATACTCGCGAAGCATCTCGTTCGGATCCGCATTCTGCCAGAGGACGGGGAATGGGCTGCCGTCGGGGCGAGTCACCGGCGAGGCGTGATCGAGCTGCGCGGTGTCAACGCTCCAGTCTATTGCGACCACTTCGCGAAGCGAGCGGGCGTACTGCATGTCGCCGGCCTGCGCTCCATACAGAGTGATGTCCTCCGCACCTGAGGACTCCAGCACCGTGAGCAAGTCCTCCCACGAGGTCGGCCAGCGATCATCGTGGAGCTTCAGATACTCCACGAGCAGCGTGCCCGTGTCCCACGCGGCGTAGGCCTCGGGGAGGTGGCGCAGGGTGTACACCGTCCTGTAGCCGATCCACGCGGCGACAGCGAGCGCGGCGGCTGAGATGGCGAGGATGATCTTGCGGCGGCGGGTCAGGATCGATCAGCTCCCTTGAGGCTTTGAGCGAACTGCGCATCGCTGGTGGACCAACGGCTCGTCACGCCTCACTCTTCTGTGATCGTGAGTTCAATCTCTTCGGGAAGCTGGTATACCTCCCGAAATACAGCTATCGCCGCTGCAGAAGCGGCAGTTGCGTCGCGATCGAAGTTGACGTAGAAGGAATCCTCGATCAGGTCGGCCTGCGCATCCAACGTTTTGAAAAGCGCCTCGGCGCGGCCGCGCTCCGCGGCAGAGAGCGACTGGGCCGGAAGATTGAGAAGCAGCGGTTCTTCGACTGAGCCGCTGAATTGAACGAACTTATCTGATGACTTCTCTTTGATGATGACAAAGCAGTCATCCGTGGCTGTCGAGCGCCCGAGCAGCCGTCCAAGTGACGCGCTGATCTCTGTCGCGTCGCCGACTGCTGGCGCAGGTCCTTCCTTCGAACCGGTCCGAAAGAACATGACCAAGGCGACGATCGCCGCGATGATGATGACGGTCACAAGCAGGGCAATCAGCGGTTTCATGGCGACGCTCCTGATAGTTTCCGTGAACTGTCGGCTCACACTCGCGATGCCGCGGACACAGCATAACCGTAGTTCGAGCATGGCGATTGAGCGAGGTGCGATCGCGTGGAAGACGTCAAACGAGCCGAGCGCCGCAGCCAGGACAAGCCGCTGGATCATCGTGGGGCAGGGCATCGCGGAGATTAGGGCTATCCGGGTCACTCATGACGATCCCCCCTGTGCTGCCGACGATGCGCGATTGCTCTGGGGCAGCGATGTGCCGCACTCCGTGCAGACGGACGACACGCCAATCGGATATCCGCACGACGGACAGGCATTACCCGGCCTTCGCGTCAGTCGCCGCGGATCGCAAATCCCCAGCCACTGGTCGAGGGCATAAGGCAGGAGTGCGCCTGCGGCGATTATCGGCAGGAACATTCGCGCCAATTGATCGGCTCCATCGGCGGCTCCTCCGGGCGGGCCGAAAAACGCAACCTGAACGAACACTCCTACCCAGCCGAGAAATACGACCCAGAACACAAGATGGCGGACCCACGGTCGTTGCGGCCACAATGAGGCAATGATGTAGCCGCCTACGGCGGACATCGGCAGATGTGATAGAGCGAATGCCAACGACCACCACTCCGGGACGATCATCAGTGCTGCTCCGAGCGACCCAACCACCAGCACCGCGTACATCACGACAATCGAGCCGAGGAATCGTGCCCAGCGAATGTTCGGCATGAGCGCTCACCCCATCGGAACGCGCACGCTTTGCTCCACCGCGCACTGCTTCGCTTCGTCGTATCCTGCATCGACGTGGCGGAGGACGCCCATGAGCGGGTCGTTGGTGAGAACGCGTTTGAGGCGTTTGGCTGCGGCTTCGGTGCCGTCGGCGACGATGACCTGGCCGGCGTGTTGCGAGAAGCCGATGCCCACGCCGCCGCCGTGATGGAAACTCACCCAGCTGGCGCCGCTGGCGGTGTTGACGAGCGCGTTGAGGATCGCCCAGTCGCTCACGGCGTCGGTGCCGTCTTTCATCCCCTCGGTCTCGCGGTTCGGGCTGGCGACCGAGCCGCAGTCGAGGTGATCGCGTCCAATGACGATCGGCGCCCGGACCTTTCCGGTCCGCACGAGTTCGTTGAAGGCGAGGCCGGCCTTGTCGCGCTCGCCAAGGCCGAGCCAGCAGATGCGCGCGGGGAGGCCCTGGAAGCTGATGCGCTCCTGCGCCATGCGGATCCAGCGGTGCAGAGACTCGTCGTGCGGGAAGAGCTGGAGGATCGCTTCGTCCGTGGCGCGGATGTCCGCCGGGTCGCCCGAGAGCGCGACCCACCGGAACGGCCCGCGGCCGCGGCAGAACTGCGGCCGAATGAACGCGGGCACAAAGCCGGGAAACGCAAATGCGTCGCCGAAGCCGTTGTCGTAAGCGCGCTGCCTGATGTTGTTGCCGTAATCGAAAACAACCGAACCGCGATTCTGAAACTCGACCATGGCCCGGACGTGGCGCGTCATGGTGTTGAGGCTGAGGCGCTCGTACTCGCGCGGGTCGTGCCCGCGCAGATACGCCGCCTCGTCGACAGTGAGACCCGAAGGCACATAGGAGAGCACATCGTGGGCCGAGGTCTGGTCGGTGACGGCGTCGGGCGTGATGCCGCGCGCCAGCAGCGACTCGTACAGATCCGCCGCATTCTCTTCGACGCCGACGGAGACGGCCCGGCCCTGCTGCGCGTATCGCAGCGCGCGTTCGATGGCGTCGTCCACCGATGAGGCCACTTCATCGAGATAGCGGTCATTGCAGCGGCGCTCGAGGCGCGCGGGATCGACGTCGGCGATGAGGCAGACGCCTTCGTTCATGGTAATGGCCAGCGGCTGCGCGCCGCCCATGCCGCCGCAGCCGGCGGTGAGGCACACGCGACCCTTGAGCGTGCCGCCGAAGTGCTGGCGCGCCGCCTCGGCGAAGGTTTCGTAGGTGCCCTGGACGATGCCCTGCGTGCCGATGTAGATCCACGACCCGGCGGTCATCTGGCCGAACATCATGAGCCCGCGGGCGCAGAGGCTGTCGAAGTGATCCTGCGTGGCCCAGTGCGGCACGAGGTTGGAATTGGCAATGAGCACGCGCGGCGCGTCTTCGTGCGTGCGGACGACGCCCACGGGCTTGCCGGACTGCACCAGCAGTGTCTCGTCGGCGGCGAGATCCTTGAGCGCCGCGATGATCGCTTCGTACGCCTCCCACGACCGGGCCGCCTGGCCCCGGCCGCCGTAGACGATGAGATGATCCGGGTCTTCGGCGACGGCGGGATCGAGGTTGTTCATGAGCATGCGCATGGCGGCTTCGGCCTGCCAGGTCCGGCAGGTGCGCTGCGTGCCGCGCGGCGCCGAGATGTGGTGGTGGGTCGCGGTGGTCATGAGGTCCTCCCCCTTCGATCATACAGGCCGGGACGGTGGCCGACACCCTCCTCTACTGTGGTCGAAGATCGGCGGGAATCAAGCCTGAACGGGAACAATCGGGCACCTCGACCCCTCTGGGCCGCCTCCGGCCCGGCCCACTCCCGGCCGGCCGCGTTGCCCCCTGCCGGGAGCGGGAATATCATCCCGGATAAGAATCGCAAGACGGTAACACTGAAAAAAGAGACGAGGACCCCTTCGATGGCCATTGCTCCCGCCGCCAAAACCAAGGTCATTTCCGACCACGGGCGACACGACAACGACACCGGCTCGCCGGAAGTTCAGATTGCCGTGCTCACCGCCCGCGTGACGGATCTGACCGAACACCTCAAGAACCACCGCCAGGATCACCATAGCCGCCGCGGCCTTCTCATGATGGTCGGCAAGCGAAACCGGCTCCTGCGCTACCTCTCGCGCACCGATCGCGACGGGTATCTCAAACTCATCGAAAAACTGGGCCTGCGCAAGTAGCCGGGAGCGTTTCTCTGGTGCGCATCCGGCTGCTTCGACTTTTCTCGCCTTCGCTGCGGCAGCCCACTGCGGGCTGTGCGATCATGCACCTTTGCGGTGCGCATCGCGGCGGGGCGATCGATCTGTCGGCTCATCGCGCTTGGCGATGAAGTCGGACGCTCGGGCCTAATGACAGACACTGGCCACCCAGGTGAACGCTCGTCGGAGGTGATCGTGGATCGATCACCGCTCCGGCGCCTCACTTTGGCGGACTGACCCAAGAAGGGACAGCAAACACATCATGGCAGTTATTCGAATCGAACGTGAAATCGGCGGCCGCACCCTCACACTGGAAACAGGTCGCATCGCGCGGCAGGCCAACGCGGCCGTGCTCGCGACCTACGGCGGCACGACGGTGCTGGCGACGGTCGTCCGCGCCCCGGCCCGCCCAGGTCTGGACTTCTTCCCCCTGACCGTCGATTACCGCGAGAAGACCCCCGCCGCGGGCAAGTTCCCTGGCGGCTTTCGCAAACGCGAAGGCGCCCCCAACGAAAAAGAAATCCTCACGATGCGGCTGATCGACCGGCCGATCCGCCCGCTCTTTCCCGACGGGTTCATCGAGGAAGTACAGATCCAGTGCTGGGTCATGAGCCATGACACGCTTAACGACTCGGACGTGCTGGCGGGCACCGCAGCATCGGCCGCCCTGGCCATCAGCAACTGCCCATTCGAAGGGCCGATCGCCACGGTGCGTGTCGGACGAATCGATGACCAGTTTGTCATCAACCCCACCAGCGCGCAACTCGAGTACTCGGACATCGATCTCGTGCTTTCCGGCCACAAGGACGGCCTGAACATGATCGAGGTCGGCGCGGCGGAAGTGGCCGACGCGGATGTCATCGCGGCGATGAAGTTTGGCTACGAACACATCAAGGACATCCTGGGCCTCATCGGCGAACTGGCCGAGAAGGCGGGTCAGCCCAAGGTCGTCGGCGAACTCGTCGCCGTACCCGATGAGATCATGGATCTCGTCAAGCGCGAACTCGGCGAGAAGATGACCGAGGCGCGGCAGATCCCCGGCAAGCAGGAGCGGTCCGATCGCATCGCGGCCATCGCCGAGGAGTTCATGGCGACCCAATGTGCCGCACCGACGGGAAGCAGTTACAGCGACTACGTGGCCCATGCTCTGAAGGTCACGCAGTGCAAGGAGGCCATTCGGCAACTCGAGAAGAAGACGGCTCGCCGCCTGCTGGCCAAGAAGGGCATCCGAGCCGATGGACGCGATCTCAGGCAGATCCGCCAGCTTGAAATGGAAGTGGGCATCTTCCAGCGCACGCACGGCTCGGCGTTCTTCCAGCGCGGCGAAACGCAGTCGCTCGTCTCGTGCACGCTGGGCACGTCGCGCGACGAGCAGATCATCGACGGGCTGCTTCCCGAGTACTCCAAGAAGTTTGTGCTGCACTACAACTTCCCGCCCTTCTGCACGGGTGAGGCGAAGCGGATCATGGGCCCTGGCCGGCGCGAAATCGGCCACGGCGCCCTGGCGGAGCGCAGCCTCGTGGGCGTGCTGCCGGACCCGGAAGATTTCCCGTACACCATCCGCGTCGTGTCTGACATCACCGAGTCCAACGGCTCGTCGTCGATGGCGTCGGTGTGCGGCGGGACGCTGGCGCTCATGGACGCAGGCGTGCCGATCAAGAACCCGGTTGCGGGCATCTCGATTGGCCGGGTCACCGACGAAGACACCGGCGAAGAGACCTACATCACCGACATCATCGGCGAGGAAGACTTCTTCGGCGACATGGACTTCAAGATCTGCGGCACGCGCGAAGGAATCACGGGCATCCAACTCGATCTCAAGGCACGGGGCCTGAACTTCGAACAGATCACGCAGATCTTCGCCCAGGCGCACGAGGGCCGAATGTTCCTGCTCAATGAGATGCACAAGGTTATCGCCGAGCCGCGGTCGGACATCAGCCCGCTGGCGCCGCGCATCATCACCTTGCGCATCAGCCCGGACAACATCGGCAAACTCATCGGCCCGGGCGGCAAGACGATCCGCGCGATCCAGGAGCGCACCGGCGCGACGATCGACGTCGAAGACGACGGCACGGTGATGATCGCCACCGCCAACGGCGAAGCGGCGGCCCAGGCCAAGGCCGAGGTCGAAGCCCTCACCGCCGAGGTCAAGGTCGGCACGGTCTACACCGGCAAGGTCGTGGCCGTGAAGGACTTTGGCTGCTTCGTCGAGATCGCCCCCGGCACCGACGGCATGTGCCACGTGTCGGAACTGGCCGATGGCTTCGTCAAGAACGTGGGCGACGTGGTCAAACTCGGCGACACGATCAAGGTCAAAGTGATCTCGATCGACGACCAGGGCCGCATCAAGTTGAGCCGCAAGGCCGTGCTCAAGGACGAAGCCAAGCAGGAGCAGCCGGCCGCGTCATAAGCGTGGTGATGCAGACGAAATGCCAGCGGCCGCGCCCACCGGGCGCGGCCGCTTGTGATTGCGCCCCGTGCCTCAGTTCCCCCACGGAAACGAGATGCCAACGTAGCCCATCACCGAGTCGCGGCCGGGATTGTTCCGCTCGCCCTGGGTGCGGGCGTTGGAGATGTGATGCCAGCGCACGCCGGTCATGAGGCGGGCGCCGCCGTCGCCCAGCGCGAAGGTGGCGCCGACGCCGGCCTGGGGCGTGAAGTTGTACTCGGTCCCGCTCTCAGGCACGTTCGTATCGGCATAGAGCACGCCCGCGCCCGCGTCGGCGTAGAGCGTCCACGTGTCGCGCTTGAGCAAGTGCCAGCGCAAGAGCGTGTTGAAGTTGGCGCCCCAGGAGTCGTCGAGCTGGTCGAAGTGGAACAGACCCAGTTCGAGATTGACGCTGATATCGCGGGCGAAGAAGTACTCGGCGGTGAAGTGCAGGTTGTAGTGCTCGGCGCTCTCCAGGTCCGATGCGGCGCCGCCGTACACCCCCCATCGCCAGGTTTCAGGCTCACCAAAGGCCGCGACGGGCTCAGTGGGGACGAACGAATCTCCCGCGTTCGATGCCGGCACATCCGGCTGTGTCACGAGGAGGTCGCCAGTGACGAGCCAGTCGAAGTCGTCATCGCCGTGCGCCATGGACGCGGCGGATGCGGCGAGGGTGGCAATGAACAGGCAGGTGAGGCGGCGCTTCATGTCGGTCTCTCCAAGGGGTTGGCGAAACGGGCGCAGAGGATATGCCCACCGAAGCCGGCCGCGCCCCAAAGCAAAACCCGGCGACTCGCAGGCGAGCCGCCGGGCGGAATGATCTGAGTCGTGCAGATGTGCTCAGCGCTTCTTGATGATGCCCTGCGTCGAGAGGAAGTCCACCAGCGCGATGACTTCCTCATCGAGCGACATGTCGGCGGTGTTGAGAACGAGTTCGGCCCGCTCGGGCGCTTCGTACGGGTCGTCGATGCCGGTGAAGCCCTTGATCTCGCCGGCGCGGGCCTTCTTGTAGAGGCCCTTGGGGTCGCGCGCCTCGGCGACTTCGAGCGGCGTTTCGACGTACACCTCAAAGAACTTCATGCCGCCCTTCTCGCAGGCCTCGCGGGCGGTCTGGCGATCGCGGAGGTAGGGGCTGATGAAGCTGGTCAGCGTGATGATGCCCGCGTCGGCAAAGAGTTTGGCGACCTCGCCGATGCGGCGGATGTTCTCGGCGCGATCCTCGGCGCTGAAGCCGAGGTTTTTGTTGAGGCCGAAGCGGATGTTGTCGCCGTCAAGGCGGTAGCAGTGATGGCCGAGGTTGACCAGGGCCGACTCGAGGGCGCAAGCGATGGTGGACTTGCCCGAGCCTGAGAGGCCGGTGAACCAGAGCACGCAGCCTTTCTGTCCGAGCGCCTTCCAGCGCTCGTCGCGGCTGACTTCGCCTTCGTGCCAGTGAATGTTCGTCGCCTTCTGCTGCGTCATGGTCCCCTCGCTGTGGATTGGCTTTTGATCGGGAATTCGTGGACGGCAAGGGTAGGCGCGGCGGAGAACTTTGAACAGCAGCCCCGGTCCGGCGTGGGTCCGGCGGGGGGCGAAATCAGGTCTCATCCGCAATGGCCTCGACCCGGTCCCGATGCACTCTGAGCATCCGGAATGGCCGACGTTGTCGCGATCCAGGGCCAGTGGCGGATCCCGATCACTCTCAAGGGAGCGGGCTCTGAAATCGTTCACGCCTCGCCCCGCCACGAGCATCGCGAAGTCTGATGCATCGTGAACGTCATCGTCGCCGAAGCTGATCGACTCTACTCGGCGGCCCGCAGCCTGATCGTCACCGGCGTATACGGCTCGGGCATCGCCTCGGTGTTGGCTTGCCATTCGGGGGCCATGACGGCTTGCTGGTCGGGCAGAACTTCGCACCAGCCGAGCAGCTCATCGCCGAAGGTTACCAGGCCAGCGATGGAACCAGTGCGGTCGGCGAGGTAGCCGACCTTGCCGGTGTAATCGGCCTTCATCATTGATCCGCCGAAGATCCACGGCCCGTCTGGCAGCAGTTCGTTCGTGTGGTAGTCGCGCACCCACTGACGGACCGGCACTTCGTGCTGTTGACCCGCCTCGTCGGTCCACTCGACCGTGATGCTCACCTTCGCGCCCGTGGGCGGCTCGACGATCCACTTCCTGCCCTCTGGGTCTTCCGGATCGATCTTCCACCACCCCGGCCGGCCCGGTTCAAGGCCGATGAGCAGCAAAGCAGCGTGGATGTGGCTGGGCGACGCCTCGGTGATGAGCACCGACTCGTGCACGCGCTTGCCCACAAGGCAGATGATCTGCTCCAGCCATCCCTCGTTGATGCCGCTGTAGCCGGCGATCTCGACGACCTTGTTGTTGAGATCAATCTTCAGGTGCGGCCAATCGACGTCCGCGTAGCGCGGCGGCTGGGGGCCGGCGGAGGCGGGCGGGGCTTGAGCGGCTTCAGTCGGTGCTGGCGCGACCGCCGGCTCGGCAGGCTCGCCCGGCCGAACGGGTGGCGCCGCATTCGCCTGCGGCTGCGATGGAGCATCGGCCGGCGCTGCCTCGGCGTGAACTTGATTCGAATCCTGCGTCGCGTTCTTCTGCGATGCGCAGCTGCAAGGCGCGATCAGTAAACCAGCGAGCAGAAGAATCGTGCAGCGGCTGGGCATGACGCCTCACATCTGCGCGGCGGAGGTCTCGTACTGCTCGAACAGCCGGTAGATCTCTTCGGCGCTGTTGGCGTTGTACACCGCCTCGCGGAAATCGTCCTGCGTCATCAGGCGGCTGATGCGGGCGAGAGCCTGGATGTGCCGACTGGTCTGATCCGGCGGGCTCACCAGCAGCACCACGAGGCGCACGGGCTGACGGTCGATGCTGTGAAAGTCGATGGGCAGCGCGGGCTTGCCGATGGCGAGCATGAGGTCATCGCACACATCTGACTTGCCGTGCGGAATGGCCAGGCCCTGGCCGATGCCGGTCGTGCGCGTCTGCTCGCGGCTCCAGACCGCTTCTTTGAGCGCTGCCGGGCTGGAAATGGTGTTGGCGGCGGCGAGCAGATCGACCATCTCATCGATCACCGCTTTCTTTTCCGCGTGATCGAGCGGGACCTTGATGCATTCCAGTTTGAGAATGTCGAGAAGATTCATCGTGAACGCGCGCCTCGTCTGTGCGTGCGGCCCATTGCGTGGAGCAATCGGGCCGCTTCCCCTATCTTATGCTAGCCAAGCAGTGCGAGGTAGCCGCCGTCTCGATAGCGGGCGGCGGGCTCGCCGGGCAAACCGGCCGGCAGCACTGAAAACTCAGTAACTACCCTCGTGCGGTGCCAGCGATTGATCCAGTCACGCTGGGCCTCGTTCTCCTGCGGCTCGAGACTGCAGGTGCTGTAGGCAATCAGCCCGCCGTCGCGGCGCAGCGCCAGGTGGTCCGCCACGATCTGCTTTTGCAGCGCGACCAGCGAGTCGAGGTGCGCCGCATCGACGCGGTACTTGGCCTCGATGCGCCGCGCGAGCGTACCCGTGTTGGAACAGGGCACATCGAGCAGCAGCAGATCGGCGCGGCCGGAGAATTCGACGAGTTGTTCGCGCGGCACGACCTGAACGCGGCTCGAGCCGGCGAAGCGCTCGGCCAGCATGGCGAAGCGCCGTCGATCGGTATCCGTGGCGACGATCGTCGCCTCCGGCCAGGCCTGCGCCAGCTGGGCCGTCTTGGTTCCCGAGCCGGCGCAGACGTCGGCGATCAGTTGCATCGGCCCGGTCGCCTGGCGGAGGCGGCGCACCACCTCGAACGATGTCGCATCCTGCACGCGCGAGTCCGGATGCGCTGCGAGCCAAGCTACAAGTTCGGCATGCGAGCCCGACCAGACCGCGACGTCCGGCGACTCGTGCGCGGTGAGGTGCGCATCGGATTCCGCCTGGTCGCGCGGCACGTTCGCGATCAACGTCGGCGCGATGACGAGGCTGTGCATCGCCAAGCGCTCGACCTGCTGCGGCGAATAGCGCGAGTTCCACCGCTTGATGAGTTCGGGCGGATGGCTCGTTTGCACTGCCAGGCGTTCGAGGGGGTCATCGGGCAGCACCGGTTCGTTGAGCCGTCGCCAGCGTCCGTCGGCGAGCGGAAGAGCATGGACTTGCGGCGCGGGCCGGGCCTGCTCAATCTCGCCGCGCAAGTCGATCATGCGGCGGAGCACGGCGTTGGCCAATCCGCCCGCCTTGGCGCGCACCCGGCGCTTGGTCCACGCCACCGTTTCGTTGACGACGGCGTAATCGGGCTGCTGCTCGAGGAAGAAGATCTGCGCCGCGCCGGCGAGCAGCGCGGCCTGGAGATTGACCTCGTTCTCGCGCAGCGGCCGGTTGAGTCGCGCATTGAGCAGCCACTCGAGGGTGAGCCAGCGGCGCACCGTCTCACCGCAGATCGCCTGCGCCAGCCGGGCGTCGCGCTCGTCGAGGCCGGCGGTCGAAAGCGGGCGCAGATCGAGATCGGGCCAGCGGCGAACCTGCTCGGCGATGAACCGCATCGCCGCGTTCCGCGCGCCGGCCGCTTCGACGGCTTCAGAAGTATCCAATCCGGGATCCACGACGGGGAGCATAGGCGGCGGCCTGCTCCGACCGGTTGCGACTTTGCCTTGCCGGGCGTGGCGATCAGTCGTGGCGCAGCGCGACGATCGGGTCCTGGCTGGCGGCGACGTTGGCCGGATAGAGCCCGAAGATCAGCCCCACGCCGCAGGCCACGATGAAACTCACCGCGATCGACCAGCCGGTCACCTGCGTCGGGAATTGCTCGGGCAGAAGCGCGCCCAGCGCCATGGCTCCGAAGACGCCCACGAAGATACCGATGAACCCGCCAAAGAGCGACAGCACGCCCGTCTCGACGAGGAACTGCCAGGTGATGTGGCCACGAGTGGCGCCCAGGGCCCTGCGGATGCCGATTTCGCGCGTGCGTTCCGTCACCGAGGCGAGCATGATGTTCATGATGCCCGTTCCGCCGACGACCAGCGCGATGGCCGCGATGAACAGCATGACGCGGCTCCAGATCCGCGCTGTCCGCTTGGCCATCTCCTGCAGTTCGTAGGGGATGATGACGGTGACGTCCTGCTCCTTGCGCAGGCCGATGTCGATGATGCGCTCCGCCATGTGCCCGCCGCGCGACACGGATTCGATGGTGGGCATTCCGATGTAGATCTCGCTCAACTCGATGTTGGTGACTTCGCGGCTGCCGGCGCTGCGGCGCATGATCATGTCGCCGAACTTCGCTTCCGCGGTGGACAGCGGGATGTGCACATCGAGGTTCAGATCGCGACCGACCAGCGCGCTGCCGGCCCCGCCCGCAAGCCCGATGGGAGCCAGCACCCCCACCACCGTAAAGATCTGGTCGTCCACGCGCAGCGTTTTGCCCAGCGGCTCTTCAAGCGGAAAGAGCTGCAGCGCCACGGTGCGGCCGATCACGCACACCGAAGCGTCGCTTTCGAGATCGAGCCAGGTGAGATAGCGGCCCTGGGCCACGGGCAGGTTCGCGCAGCGGGGCAGGTCGGGCGTCGTGCCGAACGTCTGGCTGGACATCTGCCGCGAGCCGCGCGTGACCATGGCCCCGCAGGTCTTGAGGGGGACGATCTCCTCGGCCTTGTCTTCGAACTGGGCCCGGAGCCGCCGGTAGTCCTGCCTCGTCAGGCCGTAGGAGAGCACGAAATCGCCCTGCCCGCTGCTGCCGCCGGCCATGCTGGCCTGCTCAGCGGGCTTGACGGAGCGGAGGATGACGTTGCGGGCCCCGAGCACCTCGAACTGCTTGAGTGCGTTCTGCTTGGATCCCTCGGTGATGGCCATCATGACGATGACCGAGGCGATGCCCAGCACGATGCCGAACGCCGTGAGCAGCGAGCGCAACATGTGCAGCCGCAGGTTCTTGAGGCCAAGCCGGATTGTCTCGAGAAGAAAGGTCATTGCAGGTGCTGCCGAAACTCGATTATACTCGCGAGGAGCAGTTCGGTGGCTGATATCCGAATCGAACGCGAGCGGGAGGTGGAATCGGGCTGGGAGTTCGACGTGCGCGTAAACGCGGGTCAGGAGGCCGATCCGGCCCGGTTCGCGTTGACGCTCTCATGGGCCGACTACGACCATTGGTCGAGCGGCACCGAGCCGCCCAGCGAGATCGCGCGGCAGGTCGTTGAATTCGTGCTGGCACATCGGCCGGCGGACGAGTTGCCGCGCCGCTTCGACGCGGCGACGGTGCGCCGCTGGTGGCCCGAGATTGACGGGGAGTTGACGAGAGGCCGCTGACGGCTTCAGAAACCGCCGCCGCGCATCCGATCGAGTCCTTCAGGGAACGGGTAGGTCGGGAACACGCCCGTGGGCGCACACTCCCACATCCCCAGCGACGGATACACATCGCCGCGATAGCCCGACTCGAACATGATTCGCAGCACGCGTTCAAAGCTCGGCTCGGCGCCGTCGGAGCCGACCAGCCGATTCGACTTGGCCCCGAGGAAACTCACCGAAGCGCACGGCATACGGTCGCGGCGACTCTCGAGCATCTCGGAAAGTTTCTTGAAGCCGCGCTCGAGCATCGAGAGCGTGAAATGCTCGCGCGATGGCGGGCGGAGCAGGGCAAACACTTCGAGCGCATCGAAGTCGTACTTCATCACGAGTATCTCATCGCCTTCGAGCGAGCGGGCAAACGCCTGAGCATGGTGCGTGATGGACTTTTCGTTCCACTGGCAGCCGGGCAGCAGGCGGGCCAGTTGGGAGATGATCCCCTGATGGTTGTCGCGCGCGTTGACGCCGCACACGAGCGTGCGGTACTTGTGGGCGAGCAGGTCTGAAAGCAGGTGCTGGCCCCACTGGATGCGGATGCGATGACGGCCGGGGGTTGCCTGCCGCGGATCGCCGCAGGGCAGCAGAATGATGCGGTTGGCCAGTTCATCCGCCTGCATCAGCAGGCCGACTTCTTCGTCGTAGATTCGAGGCTTTTCGCTCTTGCCGGTTACCGCGTTGGCCATGCCATCCTCCTGCGTCGGGCGCGCCGACCGCCTGGATTCCCTCTGGGCGGCTGTGCGAGAGAGTGTAGCACGGCCTGCTTTCGCGTCGGCTCAGCAGCGACTGATCGGGGCGCTTTTCCCGGATTGCCGCCCGCTGAAACCGCCCGGCACCCGTATCATCGTCCGCTCATGAGCCCGTCCCAGCCCGTCGAAATCCGCGTCGAGGACCTGCATAAGGCGTTCGCCGAGCACCCCGTGCTGCAGGGCATCGATCTGACAGTCCAGCGCAGCGACCTGCTGGCCATCGTCGGCGGCTCGGGCTGCGGCAAGACGGTTCTGCTCAAGCACATTCTCCGGCAGTTGGATCCCGATCGCGGCCGCGTGCTCGTGGCTGATCACGATCGCCCCGACGCAGCCCTGGTCGATCTCGCCACCCTCACCGAAGAGCAGATGGACGAGCTGCGGCTGCACTGGGCGGTGGTCTTTCAGCGCAACGCGCTCTTTTCGGGCAGCGTCTTTGAGAACATCGCCCTGTGGTTTCGCGAGGTCAAGGGCATGACCGATGCGGAGGTCCGGCCAATCGCGATTGAAGTACTCGAATCCGTAGGCTTCAAGGACATCGAGCCGCTCCTCGAAAAGGACCGCGATGCGCTGTCCGGCGGCATGGCCAAGCGCGTGGCCGTCGCCCGCGCGCTGTCTATGGACCCCATCCTGATGTTCTACGACGAGCCCACGACCGGCCTGGACCCCGTGCACGCGGCCCAGATTCACCGGCTGATCCACGACACGCACCACCGGCCGAGCCGCTCGGGCGGAGCGCGGACGACGGTCATCATCACGCACGACAAGGACCTGCTGCACCGCCTCGAGCCGCGGATCGTCATGCTGCATGAAGGCCGCATCTTTTTCGACGGCTCGTTCAGCGAGTTCGAGCAGTCCGACTCGCCGATCATCAGGCCCTACTTTGACGTCATGCCGATCCTCCACGAACGGCACCCCGACGCCGCGTCGGGATGGAGCATCCCCGGGCTGGACTAGGTCTGGATCTGTTAGGGCGGCATGGCCCCGGTTTGAGGTCGCGGATCAGCCTGCTTGCCGCTGCGAGATTGAACGCCCTCGGCGTCGGGGATAAACTCCCCTCTCTGCCGTGGCCAGCGGCGGAGGACCCGGTCGTGGTGAGGCTTGGTGGCGGCCGGGGACGAAACAGGTTCGAGGTCTTCTTTCTCCCACCGAATCAGACCCGAGTTCCACCCCCCAAGCGCCCTTGGCGCGGGATTCCCTCTGTGCTCTGTTCGAGCCGAGGGCTGGCCAGTCATCCGCCGGTGCCGCTGTGCTCGAAGGAGCATTCTGTCATGGCTCAGATCACTTCCAAATCGCTCGTCACCGACCTCATCGAGGCGGGGATCCACTTCGGCCAGCGCAGCGCCAACTGGAACCCGCGCATGTCGCCGTACATCTACGGCAAGCGCAACAACATCCACATCATCGACATCAAGGAAACCGTCAAGGGGCTGCTTCTGGCCAAGAAGTTCATCGCCAAGACGGTCGCCTCGGGCAAGGACGTGTGCTTTGTCGGCACGAAGCGGCAGGCCCGCGACGTGCTCCGCGAGCGCGTTGGCGACGTGAAGATGCACTGGGTCATCGAACGCTGGCTCGGCGGAACGCTCACCAACTTCCGCACGATCCGCTCGCGCCTCAAGCGCCTCGAAGAACTCGAACACATCGAGCAGAGCGGCGACATCGCCAACTACTCCAAGAAAATGGAGAGCCAGTTGCGCCGCGAGCGCAAGAAGATCCTGCGGAATCTCGAAGGCATCCGCAACATGTCCAAACTGCCCGGCGCCATGGTCGTCATCGACGTCAAGCGCGAGATGAACGCGATCATGGAAGCCAAGAAACTCGGCATTCCCACGATCTGCCTCATCGACACCGACGGCGATCCGGACATGGCCGACATTCCCATCCCCGGCAACGACGACTCGATGCGCTCCATCGACGTGATCATCCGCGAACTGTGCGCGGCGGTGGTGGAAGGCAAGAACCAGCGGGTGGTGGCCCAGCAGAGTGAGGAAGACGCCCGGGGGGCAGCCGGCGAAGGCGGCTCCCCCGCCACGCCGCGGCGCAGCCGGCGAGCCATGTTCCTCAAGGACGGATCGGCTCCCCCGCCCACCGAAGGCTCCGATGAACATGGCGCCGAGGCGACGGCATCCGTCGGGCCGAACCAGTCTCCGGCCTGAGCGCGTCGCAGGGAACTCGGCGACGACGGCCGGTCGCGCCTGCGTCCGGCCAGCATGGGATACGCGAGTGAATCAAGATTGACTGGCGGCGCCAGGTCTGAGCGCCGCCAGCACCGGACCGAATCACAAGAAGGGATGATGGCATGTCAGCCAACGTGAGTGCAAAGGACGTGATGGCCCTGCGGCAGCGCACCGGCCTGGGCATGATGGACTGCAAAGAGGCCCTCATGGAAAACGACGGCGACATGGAAAAGGCCATCGAGTGGCTTCGCGCCAAACTCAAGGGCAAGATGGACGAGAGGGCCGATCGCGCCATGGCTCAGGGACGACTCGCCATCGCCACCGCGCCCGACCGCAAGAGCCTCGCCATTGTCGAGATCAACGTCGAGACGGACTTCACGGCCCGTAACGAGATGGTCGAGAAGGCGGCCAACGACATCGCCTCACTCGTGCTCGCCGGCCCGGCGGGCGAAGCGAGCGCCAATGAGAAGATCGCGCCGATCATCGACAACATCCGCATTACCACGGGCGAGAACACGGTCTTCAAGCGCGGGCTGAAACTGCAGGCCCCCTGCTGCGGCTCGTACCTGCACTTCGACAATCAGAAGGCCGCGGTCATCACCTTCGATGGCGAGGTCGATGCGGAGACGGCCAAGGGCATCTGCATGCACATCGTCAGCCACAAGCCCGAGCCGCAGGGCATCTCCGACGCAGACGTGCCGGCTGATCTCATCGCCCGCCAGCGCGAATTGGCCAAGGCCGAGGCGATGGAGTCCGGCAAGCCCGCCGAGATCGCCGAGAAAATGGTCGAGGGCAAGATCCGCAAGTTTGTCGGCGAGATCACGCTGCTCAATCAGAAGTACGTTCGCGATCCTGAAGGCAAGCAGAGCGTCAAGGACGTGCTGCCCAAGGGCGTCAAGGTGACGCGCTTCCTGCGCTTCGAAGTCGGGCGCTGAACACGACTAATGAGCAAACTTGAGCCGGCGTCGAATCAGGCCGCGAGGTCCGCATCGACGCCGGCTTTCGCGCGCGTCCGTTTGACGCGGTGCGGCGCCTGGACCGCGGCCGGTGCGTCGGACTGAACGATAATCGCGGTGAGGTCGTCGATCTGGTGCAGCGAGCCGGACTGGTCATCGACGAGCACGCCGAGTTCAGCCACGCTCTCATCGACGCTGCGATTGCCGCCGCAGATCCGGGCCATGCAGTCGAGATAGCGATCGGTGGGCAGGCGCCTCTGGCGGCGGGCGGCGCCCGCTTCGGGAAAGGCGGTCTCAAAGCCATCGGTAAAGAGCACGAGCCGCTCGCCGGGTCGCAGCGTGAGCGACGTTTCGCTGAAGGTGGCGTCGGCGAAGACGCCCAGCAGCCCGCCGTCGGTCTCGAGCCCGATCGAAGCGCCGTCTTCCTTGATGAGCCGCGGCGGCGGGTGGCCCGCGCCGGCGATGGTCACCTTGTGCGAGCGCGTGTCGATGATGCCGTAGACGGCGGTGGCGAAGCGGCCGCCGGCGCTCTGCAGGCGAAGCATCTCCTCGTTGAGCCGGGCCAGCACTTCGCCCGGCGAGACGATGCGATAATCCACGTCGCTGACGACTTTGAGCGTCAGGCAGCGCGAGATGACCATGGTAAGCAGCGCCGCCGGCACGCCGTGGCCGACTGCGTCGGCGAGAAAAAAGCCAATCGTGTGCTCGTCGAGCCGCCGCACGTCGTACATGTCGCCGCTCACATACCCGGCCGGCCGGTAGAACACGCCGAAGCGCACGTCGTCGAGTTCGGGCAATGATCGCGGCAGGAATTCGCGCTGAATCATCGACGCGAGTTGCATTTCGTCGTGGATGCGCGAAACTTCGCTCTCGAGCCCGGTCTGGCAGCGGCGGGCGATGCGCAGCTCCTCGGCGCAGCGATCGACGGTGATCTGCCGCCGCAGCAGCGTGTCGAGTCGAATCGCCACGCTCGCGGCAGCCTCGTCAAGTTCGCACACCAGCGCCTGGCCCGGCGTGAGGTGGTTGTTCAGCGCGCGGCGGTCTCGCGTGAGGATGATCGTCGGCACGCGCTGTTCGTCGAGCAGGTCGAGCAACTGGTAGGCGGCGGACCCGATCCGCTCCGAGGCGAGCAGCAGCACGCAGGCATCCATCGCCGACCCGTCGAGCAGCACCAGCGCCTGTTCCATACTGACTTGTTCGGCGGTGGGCGTCGGCCCCCCGGGCCACGCCGCGAGAATGCCCCCACGCCATGGGTCGAGCAGCGCGGGCTCGTGATCGAAGCCGACGAAATGCACGTGGTGTGTGGCCATGTCTGCGAACCGCCGGCGCGAGCGCAGCCGGGTTCCGGAAAAAGGCCGCACTCTCAGCGATCATCGGCCGATGCGGCCAGCTCCTTGAGGCGATCGAGATCGAGTTCCAGCTGCTGGCCCCGGCGGAGTCCCAGTTCGGCCATCCGCCCGGCCCGGAGTTCGATCGCGTACCGCGCCCGGCCCTTGCTCGGATAGGAATCCGCCCGCAGACGCTGCTCGTACTGCTGCTGACTCTCGCCGGGCTGCCTCAGCGGCTGGGCCTTCATCGTGTACGTCGAGACGATGAACCCCGTGCGATCGATGTACATGATGTCCATGTCCACGAGGCAGTCGAGCATCCAGAAGTTGCGTTCTTCATCTCGCGAGAAGATGAAGATCATGCCGCCGTCGTCGGGAATCGACTCGCGCCCGCCGAGGCCGCGCTTCTGCTCGGCCAGGGTAATGGCGGTGTCGAGCGTGAACCACTCGCCGCCGAGTTTGGCGGTGAAGGTGTCTGTGGACTCTTCATCGCAGCCTCTCAGGCCGACCAGGCTGATGATGCTGATGAGCAGGATCGCCGTCGCGGGCAGCCACGCGAGCCGGGAGGCCGGTTTCATGCTTCGCAGAGCCATTGGTCATCCTCTTGCGTAAAAGTCGTCTTTCCCCGTGGAAGAGTAGACAGCTCGAAGGCGTTGCGGAACTCATTGAGCGACATCGGCTCGCGGCGGGTCTGAATTCCACACCAGAACGCCATCAGGCCGATGAGGCGCTCGGGCGACGCGCCCCGGCTGCGGTAGTGCTCGAT
This sequence comes from Phycisphaerales bacterium, assembly GCA_020852515.1. Lineage (NCBI taxonomy): Bacteria > Pseudomonadati > Planctomycetota > Phycisphaerae > Phycisphaerales > Phycisphaerales bacterium. The sequence continues at coordinate 138,412 of JADZAS010000021.1, read as the reverse complement.
GCGCGTGTCGCCGTGGCGTTTGGCCAACCGGCGGCCGTCCTGCCCCACGACCAGCGGCAGGTGGGTGTAGCGGGGCTGGGGCGTCAGGCCGAGGGTCTCGATGAGCATGATCTGCCGGGCCGCGGAATCCAGCAGGTCGTCGCCGCGCACGACATCGGTCACCCTCTGCCGGGCGTCATCGACGACGACGGCGAGTTGATACGCGGGCTGAGCGCGCCGGGTCCAGACGACGAAGTCGCCGCACTGCTGTGCCGGGCAGCGCTCCACCCGACCTGCAAACTCGTCATCGAAGACGATGGTGCGGCTATCGACGGCAAAACGCCAGTTTTTCTGCGCGTGGTCAAATCGGTTTGGAAAGTCCTGCGGCCGCAACGACGGCGGAAAGCACACCTCCCCCTTTGAGCCATGCGGCGCCGACGCGGCCGCCTCGATCTCCGAACGAGTGAGTTCGCAGGGGTACACGCGCTGCATCTCGGCCAGGACGCGCATGGCGGCGACATACGGCTCAAGATCCGTAGACTGGACAAGGACCGGCCCGTCCCAGTCGATGCCGATCCACTGCAGCGTGTCGAGGACACCCTGAGCAGCGCCCGGCCGGACGCGCGGCCCATCGAGATCCTCGATGCGCATGTCGATGCGCCAGCCTCCCTGGCGCGCCAGGGCCCAGTTGATCAGAAACGTGCGGAGATTGCCCAGGTGCAGGGCGCCGGTCGGCGACGGAGCAAGTCGGGTAATGCTGCTTGACATCGCTGACTTCTCTTGCATGATCATACTTGAGTGGAAGAGATCGGAGCAGCCTCATGAACAAACTCTCATTTCCAGAGATCGAGGCCCGGCTCGACGAGTTGTCGGACTGGACCGCCGTAGGCGACACGATCAGCCGCACGTTTGAATTCAGGAACTTCGTCGAGGCGATTGAGTTCGTCAACCGCGTGGCGGAACACGCCGAGGAGGTCCAGCATCACCCGGACATCCTCGTGCGCTGGAACCGCGTGACGCTCACGCTGAGCACCCACGACGCGGGCGGCGTGACGGAAAAGGACCTCGCTTTCGCCAAGGCCGCCGACGCGTTGCACGGCTGAGGGCCGGGAGCCTCCGTCGACACGGCGGCCGCCACACACGGCTCAGATGACAAGCAGGCCGACCCGTCACCGGGCCGGCCTGCTGCGTGAGGCGTGCGCTGATCATCAACGCGTGGCTCAGGCGTCCACGTCGAAGATGAGTTGGAGGAGATCGGTCTCGTTCTCGAGGCCGAAGAACCAGGAATCGGTGAGAGCCGTGGCCGTGGCGTACGGATTGTTCGGATCGCCGATGAACTGATGCGGGTTCTCGGGGCCGACACTCGTATCCATCATCCCGAAGGGACCGAACGGGCTCGCACTCTGAGCGTGACGCAGGCCGAGCGTGTGAGCCGCCTCGTGCGCCACGACGTTGGCCAGCGCCAGCGAAAGCGTGTCCGTGTCGCCCGCCCCGACGAGCGAAGCAAAGGTCGGCACGAAGACGATGGCCTCGTCGTTCTTGCCCTGGTTCTGCGGGTCGAGCGTGCTGGCGATGCCGTAGAGACCCGGCTCGTAGTCGTTGGCGAGGAAGACGGTCGTGAAGTCTTCGCCGACGAAATCGGCAGGATCGATGCTGACGTGCACCGTGATGCCGGCGTCGTCGTAGAGGTCGGTGACGATCTCGATGATCTCGGAGAGAATCTGCGCTTCGAGGCCGTCAAAGCCGATTCCGCTCAGGTCGAACGCATGCAGCGTCGTGCCATCGCGTCCATACCACTCGGCAAAGCCGCCGTTGGTCTCGAGAAGGATGTTGAGTTCCTCGGGTGTCGCCCGGCGATCGCCCTGCGTGCTGGTGTCAACGGTGACGAGCAGCTCATAGTTCGTTTCGACATTGCCCTGAATCATGATGGCGTATGTGCCTGCTTCAGGGATGCGGAACGAATAGGTGATGTCGCCGGCGACGTCGTAGAAGCCTTCGGAGTCCGGCGTGCCGGGTGCGCCCATGAGCAGGCCGTCCACCACGCCGGTGGTTTCCGTGGTCTGGAAGACGCCGACTTCGTAGCGGCCGCCGAGGTTGCCGCCGACCTGCGAGAGCCGCAGCGTGACGGTCAGCGTCATGCCCTCTTCGAGTTGAGTGATGACGGTGTTGTCGGCCAGCCGGACGTTGCTGATGTCGTACACGTCCGCATCGCCGAAGAGTTCCGTCGGCACGCCATTCTCGTCGAAGCCGATGAAGCCTTCCGTCACCAGCTGCTGGCCGTCGACAAGATCGAGCTGCGTGCCCATGTTGAAGCCGGTGTCACCGTCATTGAAGACCATGACGTTCAGCTCGTAGTTGCCGATGTCATTGCTGATCTCGTTGGGGTCGATCGCGCGGACGATCAGCGGCGGAGTGTAGACGCCCGTGTTGTTGGTAATGTCGATGAGTTCGTCGAGTCCCGGAGGTCCGCCCAGGCTCGTGCCGGCGACCATGATGTAGTAGGTGCCGCCGCTGGTTTCGATATAGCCCTCTTCCAGCGTGGCCTGGCTTGCCGCGATGCTGCCCCCGCCGACCAGATTGCCGGCCATGTCGCGGAGCGTAACCGAACCGACGAAAGCCGAACCAGGCACGAAGTCAGACAGCGTGGCGCGGAGGATGTCGCCTGCTGCAAGCGTGATGGCGAACAGATCGACGTCGAAGCGTTCGGGGAAGTAGAACGACTCCGTGTCGGGGTGGTCGCCGATGCGCCCGAGGAACGAGATCTCGTGGTTCTTCGTGCCCGTGCCGTTGACGAGATCGTCAAGCAGCAGCGACGTGGAAGTGGGATCCATGAACTCCACGTCGTTGGGCGTGAGCGGATCTCCATCCGGATCCCACGTGCCCGCCGTCGTGCGATCGCCGGCATCGCCGACGAGGAAGTTCTTGTAGTACGTGTCGCCGGTGATGCCGTCGCGATTGGCGTCGAGGTTGATGCCCGTGACGCTCTGAATGGCGCTGCCATCGATGACGAGCGTGTAGACACCCGGGTTCGTCTGCGAGAACGTACGGTTGAAGCGGATGGTCGCCCGCTTCTCCTCGCGGTCGTAGGAGATGGTGTAATCGTCGTTGGGCGTCGGCTTGACACCCATGGGATCGACCGGGTTCTCGAACCGGATCGCCGACTCGGCCAGCGGGTTGTTCGGATCGAGCAGAATCGTCGAGATGTCGATCTCTTCGTTGAAGTAGATATCGATGAGCAGCGTGTCGGCTTCGAGCCGCGTGCGGATGTTCTCGACCACCAGGGGCAGCGGCGTGGAGTTCACCACCCGCGTGTTGACGTTGCCCTGCTGGATGAATTCCTCGCCGCCCACGCGAACCTGCATGACATCGGCGCTGGCAGTGAAGGCCCAGTTCTGGCTGTTGAAGTTCGAGCCGACCACCCCGCCGAGCACTTCGACCCGTTCGAGGAAGCCAAAGCCGATCGAGCCGATGTCATCGCCCGTGCCGTAGAACCGGTCCTGTCCCCGCGCCACACCAGCCGCGACGCTGGATCGGATGACCGACCCATTGACGCGGATGCTCTGCAGCGTTCCGCCGGTGAGGCGATCCGCCGCGGTGCCCGTGCCGCCATATCGGCCATCGGACCCGAGCGCGTAACCCGCGAGGATATCCGAATCGACCAGGTCGCCGGAGATATTGACGTTGCTGATCAGTTCGCCGGCGGAGATGTATGTGACGTTGCGGATGGTGGCCGCGTTGATGGCACGGATCTCGCCAAGCGTGGCGATGGACGCCTGGTCCATAACTGCCCCGGTCGAGTTGTTGTTGATCGTGCCGATCGAATCGCGTCCCCAGATGACGCCGCTGAGCGTGCCGTTGCGGACGTTGACGGTGTTGATCTCTTCGCTGAAAATCGTGCCGCCGAAGGCGCCGCTGTCGTCAAAGGTGTTGAGGACGGTGACCTCGAATCTGCCTGCGGTCACCGCATCGACGACGATGCGCGATGCCTCGCCGCCCACGGCGATGGTGCCGGTCGTGTTGACGGTGCGAAGGGTGAGCGTATTCACTGATCCGTCGATCGTGATGCCATCCGTGCCGTCGATGTTGCCTTCGACGGTCAGATTGCCCAGGTCGGCGTCGTCTGCAAAGCGGATCTGAACGCTGTCGAGATCGACGCGGCCGTTGCCGGTGGCAGAGGTCACGCGGATATCGACATTGGTGCGGGAGTCGGTGCCGTTGAACACGAGCCCGGTCAGGTTGCCGCTGGCTCCGCCGGCGAGCGTGTAGATGCCCGTTCCCGAGCCGCGCATCGACAGCGTGATCTGGTCGCCGTCGGTGTCGGTGAAGACCACATCCGCGCCCTGGTCAAACGAGGTGCCGCCGGGGAGGGTGAGAGCCGCCTGGTCGAGTTCGGTCACGACCATGTTGGCGCCGGGGCTGCCGGGCGTGCGCTCGGTGCCGTCCACGACGACGTCGCTGACCGTCGTGTCGGCCAGAACGCGGTTAGTGCCTGACGCGGCGCCGTCCACGCGAACGTTGCTGATGTTGCTCAGTCCAGGCGTGAGGTCGGTGTCAGCGTCAAGCGTGGCATAACTGCCGTCGATGCCGCCGACGATGCCGGCCGCGATGACGACGTTGTTGATCGTGCCGCGAATGTTGATGTTCTCGACGTTGCCGCTCGAGAAGGTGTCGGCGTTGGAGGCAGCGCCGCCCAGAGCGAAGTCGTCGCCGAGCGATTCGAGGCCGCCGAGGATGTGCGTGGCGTCCGCATTGCCGTCGATGGTGACGCGCGAGACACCGCGGCCGGCGCCGAAGATCGAACCGGTGGCGTTGCCGCGAACCGTGAGATTGTCAAGCTCCCAGCGGGCGCGGATGACCGAGTTGGTCGCATCGCCGTCGATGTCGAGGCGATCGATGTCGGCGTCGCTGGTGATGCGTCCGGTGACACTGCCCGAACCGCCGCCCAGACCGGCAGCGCTGGAGACGCGCATGGTCCGGATGCCTTCGTCAGCGTGAACAGTGCCGGCGACGTCGCCGCGAATGTCCAGGTTGTCGATCGTGCCGTTGCGGGCCAGGATCGCCCCGTTGAAATCGCCGCCGATGTCGAGCCGGCGGATGGCGTCCGTGTACGCGGAGATGTTGCCCGTGAGCCCGCTGTCGATGTCAATCGTGGCGATGCTGCCGCGCGCCGTGATCTCGCTGTCGTCGGCCACGGCGGCGAGGCGGAACGTGCGGGTGATGGAGCCCTCGACGATGATCGCGCCGTCGAAGGTGCCGTTGCGAACGTCAAGCGTACCGAAGTCGCCATGCACCTTGAGCGACTCGTCGTCGAGTCCGCTGAGGTTGCGGCCGACGATAACCCGGTCGAGGTCCTGATCGATCTCAAGATCGAGGATCAGATCGCGGCCGGACTGGATACTCCTCACAAAGCCGTCACCGGAGAAGGTCTCGAGGCGGCCGATGATGTCGCCCTCGCGGGTGCGGAGGTTGCGGATTTCACCCGACACGCGGATGGCGCCGGTGATGTTGCCGCGGGCGTCCATGAGATCGAGCCGGCCGTCGGGGCCGTCAATGGTGAAGTCGATTCGCGTGATGTCGCTGTTGCGCGAGCGGAACTGCTTCACCGGACCGGCGACGTTGAACGTCACGCGGGTGATGTCCTCTGAAGCATTGAAGGTCTTGACCGCGCCTGCGGTGAAGGAGGAGCGGACGACACGGGCCCGGGCATCGACGGTGCGCAGTTCCTCGTCCACGTCGATGTCCGTGCCGTCGATCGAATTCGCGCGCAGGAAGCGCAGGTTTCCGATGATGTCGACGATGAGGTCCTTGATGTCGCCGCGCCGGCCCTGCGTCTCGATGCGCGTCGCATCGCCGACGACGGTGATGAGATTGACAGCGCCTTCATCGACGTAGGTGTAAACGTACTCGTCAGCGAGAACGGTGTTGAGGTTGCCATCGACGCGCAGTCGGTTCGAATCCCAGATGCCGTTCTTGATGTTGATCTGGTTGACGTTGATGGCGGCGATGCTGCTGTTGATGATGTCGCCGCCGTTGACCGTGATGCGGCCGATGTCAGCCTGCGGACTCCCACCGGTGTCGTTGGCGTCCGGATCGGCGGAGGTGAAGTGCGAATCGAGGTGGTTGGTGGTGATGCGCGAGCCGATGATCGACGAGCCCTGGGTCGCGTTGATGCGGTCGATGCCGCTTGCGCCCACGATGTCGCCGAGGATGTTGTGGCCCTCGCCGCGGATTTCGACGCGCCGGATGACCCCTGCTGCGCCGATAATGCCGGACGTAAACGGCCCGGCCCAGGTATCGACCAGTCCGTCGCCAAGGTCGATGCGGGTAATCGAACCGGCGGTGTAGACCGTGCCCTCGATGCCGTGGAATTCGCCGAACGGCGTCTGGTTGTCGGCGTTGGCGGTCACGCGAGTGAGGTCGACTTCGGAGTAGATGTCCACGATCGTGCCGTCGACGCGCACCAGTGCGACCGAAGCCGTTTCGCCCGAGGCGCGGACCGCCAGGCCGTTGAGCCACATGTCAAAGGCCGCGCCCGCTCCGGCCGGATCGCCGCCACCGCCGCCGGACAGCAGCAGCGGATCGCCGACGCCTCCGGCGTCGCCGGCCGCGACCGCGTAGCGCGGGCCAAGCAGCGAACGGGCGACTTCGGTGGACGAGAAGGTCTTGCCGAGATTGCCTTGGATGATCACGCGATCGATGCCATCGCTGTCGATGGCGACGATGTCGCCGGTCGTGCGGTTCTCGATCGAGTTGATGGCGCCGAACGTGCGAATCATGTACACGTCGGTGCGTCCGGATCCGTCGAGGATGACGCGGCTTCCGCCGTCGCCGGCGACGACAATGTCGCCGATTTCGACGTTGCCCGAGTTGTTGGTGATGGTCAGGCTGCCCCCACCAAGCGTTGCTTCGATGCGAACGGTGGCCACGCCGACCGAACTGGCCACCGCGTGGGTCTTGACAAACGCGATTGAGTTGCCCGAGACCTTGACGGTAAAGATGGCGCCGGAGTCGTCAACGATGGTCAGTGGCGAGTTGGAGGTGACAACGGCCACGGCGTTTTCCACGCCGTTACCCCAAATGAACGGAGCGCGGAAGAAGCGGACGTTTCCGCCCAGGCCGTTTTCAATCAGCGCCTGGCCGCTGACGACGCCGGCCGAGCCGACTCCGGCAGCCAGGTCGAAGCCTTCGGCAACGATCGCGCCGGCTTCGATAAGGTCGACGCGCTCGCCGGCACCCACTTTGACGCGCAGGCCGCGGTTGGGATCGGGGTCGGCGAGGATGCGCGATTCGGCGCGGATGGTGCCGATGGAACCGCCCGCCTGCAGGTAGGTCAGGCCGGTGGTGGTTTCATCGCCCGTCCTGATCCCGCCGATGTCGCCGAGCAAATACGACAGTTCGCCCTGTCCGATGCCGCCAGTGGCGCGAGCGTGCACGAGGCCGATGTCGCCGCGCGCGTTGACGAGCAGGTTGCCAATCGAGCCGCCGGCGAAGCCTTCGCCGCCCTGCTGGGCGTTGCGACCGTAACCGGCAAGAAGCTCGCCGATATGCTGTTCGGCCGCGAAGATCGTTCCGAACAGGACGCGAGAGCCGTCCTCGCGCACCGTTCCGCCGATGTATCCGCCGGAGGTGATGTTCCAGATGCTGGCGCCGGACTGGATGAGAAGATTGCCGATGTAGGGGGCATCGCCGTCGGGATCGGGTCCGACATCCTGCCCGATGCGGATGGTGCCGATGCTACCGACCTGCGTGATGATGGCCGAGCCATCGGTCGCGCGGTAGGTCAGCGCGCCGCCTGCCCGGACTTCGCCCAGCGAAACGGGCGCGGCGTCAGAGATGGTCAGCAGGTAGCCTTGGCCCGGTCCGCTGAAGCCCGCGGTATTGTCGATCACGATATAAAGGACGCCCGCCTGCGTGGGCGTGTAGTAGATGTCGCCCAGAGTGCCGTCGTCGCCGCGTGACGCAACGATGTTGCCCTCGGCGTCCTGCAGCGTCATCAGCGTAATGGCTGTCAGCTGAATACGGATGCGGCGGGTCGCGTCAACGGCGATGGCGTAGTAATCGATGTCATCGCCGCCATCGCCCTCTTCGTGCCGATCATCGGCCGGTTCGGTGCCGAGCACGCCCTGAACGATGGTCAGCCCGGTCTCACGACCGGCGTACTGCGCGGAACCGAGAGTGTCGTTGAGCAGATAGGTCGCCTGCTCTTCGTTCTCGCTGTCGAGCGTATAGATTGAGACCGCCTCGGCAAACGCGTTGGCATAGTCCTCTTCGGTGGCATTGAACAGGTCCGTCTCGTTCTCCACCACGACCTTGTCGGACCGCAGGAAGGGCTTGTCCACGATCGATTCGGGCGCAAAGTCGCCCTCAACGGTGATGGTCGTCGAGTTGTTGCGTCCGACGACAAACGAGCCGAGCACGCGACCGACCGTCAGCGCGGCGCGAGTATCGGATGGAATGCCGTTGACTTCGATGTAGCTTGCATCGCCCACCACGTTGAACAGATCGACGTCGCCGTCGACAAACATCTTGCCGCCGAGGAAGCCGATTTGCATCTGTTCGAGCGCGCCGCCGAGGCGCGTGACGCCGAAGAGCGAGCCGTCGATGTAGATACGGCCCATCGTCTCGTTGAGACTCGGGTCCTCCTGGATGATGCCCTCAGTGGAACGGTCGTAGCGCTGGAAGCCGACCGGGAGGAACGCGAGGATGTTCAGCTCCGGCTGGTTGACCGTCCAGTCCGCGTTCGTGGGATTGCCGATGATGATTGATCCCATGCCCGGCGCCTGGTACACCGATCCGTCAGCGTTCATGGCAACGCCGATGCGGTCGTACTCAGGAAGTGCGAAGGGCGTCACGACCTGGAAATCACCTTCGAAGTCTTCCATGATGAAGAAGACGAGTTTGGTCGTCGCAGTCGCGCCGCTGATGATGATGCGGCCGATGCCGTTGTTGAAGTCCGCCTTGCCGTCGTTGGCGTAGAGGTTTTCAACACCGGTCCAGCCGGTGCGGCGCTCAATGAGGTGCGGCTCGAAGTCCATCGTGTCGGGCGCGCTCCACGGATCGGAAGCGACCATGTTCACCCAGGCGTCGTCGGCGGTGCCGAGCTGGCGATCATCGGTGCCAGCGCCCGGGTGGACCATGCCAAAGGCCAGGGGCAGGCGCGAGTCGTCCTCCGTCTCGTAGATGCCGTCCATGCCGGCATCCCAGTAGCCGGTTTCCGGGATAACGATCGTGAAGTTCTCGGGCACGTTCTCCGTGTCCCATTCGGGCACCGGATCAGCGTCTTCATCCCAGTCGATCTGGCGCACCAGGTGGAAGATGCCATCGGGAATCCAGACGCCGGGCAGGAAGTTGCCCATGGTGTCGGTGGCGACGCGCCATCCGGGCATGTAACCCGTGTCGAGGCCAAAGAAGGACTCGGATTCATCGTCATCCGACCCCCAGTACTCGTCGGCGGTCTCCTCAGGGCCGATGCGCGTCGACACTTCGACTTCAGTGCTGTACGAACCGTCCGTCTGAAGGCCGGTCCAGGGGAAGAGCGGATGCCCGTCGAGGTCGAGGATGGTCACCGTCGGGTGAGCTGCCACATTGTCATCAAGCAGGAAGATGCCCAGACGAACCGAGCGCTCTTCGACCGTGCTGGCGTCCAGCTGCATGCCGCCGCCGAACCATGCGGGCATGGCCACCCAGCCGAAGAAGCTGTTGGTCTGTCCCATGTCGAGATCAGGGTTGGCCACGAGCGTCGTCAGCAGTTTGCGCGGCTCGAGTGGCTGGAAGACGGGCGTACTGGCCACGGAAGCGGCACTGGCACGACGGGTGGGACGGGCGAACGGGCGACGGTTCTTGCGCTGTTTCATCTCGCCATTCCTTTGCGGACTTGCGACAGGCGATTCAGGTGCGTGCGGGGTATTGCGCCCCGCGGCGAATCGCCATGCTGGGTTTGCGGCGAGGCAGCGCCTCGCCGAGTGGGTGGGACGACTGGTGAGCGAACGAAATCGGTGCCGAAGCGATCGAGCGATTCGCAGCATGTGCCGGCTGGAATGATCTCATCTTGCGTCAGCATCCTCACACGGTGCGCCGCTCGGTTCGAGCCAGCGGCCGGGTACATTAGCCAAACTTCGCGGGGCTCGCTACTGGAGAGCAACTGAAGCTGACCAGAGGAGTTGCGTCGGGTGGCGCCTGGGCCGGCGCCACGGGTTGCCTCGCCGAAAGGTGGGCCCGGCGAGCGGTCGACCCATTGCGCGGCCCCTCGGCGGCGCCAGGCAGCGATCGGCAGTGATCGCGCGGATCGAACGGTGATTGTCCATACGCCGAACATGGGCAAGCGGTTCCCCCAGCTTCCGGGTGAAACAAGGTATTGGAGTCAGGCGGACGGTACAATGCCGGAGCGACTGGGCTTGTGGCGGAATCGGCAGACGCAGCGGACTTAAAATCCGCGTCCCCATTGCGGGGAGTGTGGGTTCGAATCCCACCGAGCCCATTTGACTGGCACTAGCCGGTCGTTGTTCGTCCCTGGTTCACCATGCGGGAGGTGAACCTCACCTGTTACTACCCCATTCAATATACAGGCCTCGCCGCCAATCGCCAACCCTGATTGGTGAAAAAATCACATTTTGATGATTTTTTCTGGACCTGTCACGCGGGCTCGGCCGCCCCGTCCGCCCCGGCTTCGGCCCCGCCCGTCCACAGCCACCGCGCCGCCCAGCGGATGTCGCTGCCGATCAGCATGATGCTCGGCAGCACCACGAGCACCACCGCCGTCGCGCTGATGAGCCCACAACTGATGGTGATCGCCATCGGGATGAGGAACCGCGCCTGGAACGACTGCTCGAGCATCAACGGCGACAGCCCGAGCACCGTCGTGAGCGTGGTGAGCACGATCGGCCGCAGGCGACGGCGTCCGGCTTCAACCAGCGCGGGCCGGATGTCCATCCCGCCGCGCCGCAGTTCGTTGTAGAACTCGATGTAGATGAGCGAGTCATTGACCACGATTCCCGTCAGCGCCACAAAACCGATGAGCGACAGGATCATCATGTTGAAGCCCAGCAGCCAGTGGCCCCAGATCATGCCGATCATCGCAAACGGAATAGCCAGCATGACCGCCAGGGGCTGGAAATAACTGCCAAACAGCCACGCGAGAATCACGTAGATCATGACGCACGCGAGGAGAAGGCCGTACTTGATACCGGCAAGCGATTTGTTCGTCTCGAGCTGTCGGCCGCGCGGCTCGATGTGCACGCCGGGGTAGCGGGCCTCGATCTCCGAAATCACCGGCATCATCGCGGCCACGACGCGCTCGGGGTTGTTCACGGCCGTATCGACGTCAGCCAGCACCGTTACCGCCCGCTTGCGGTTGAGCCGCTTGATCGTCGCGTAACTCGAACCCTCGCTCAGTTCAGCAACTTCGATGAGCGGCACGCTGCGGCCGTCGGCGGCGAAGACGTATTGGCTCTCGAGCTGGGCGAGGCTGCGACGCGTCGGTTCATCGAGCATGACGCGCACGTCCACGTCTTCCTCGCTGGCCGAGAACGTGTGCGGCTCAAAGCCGAAGAGATAGCCGCGCACCTGCCGCGCCACGAGTTCGGGCGTGAGGCCGAGCATGGTGGCGCCATCGCGCAGCCGAATCTGCAGTTCGCGCTGGCCACTGTCGGAGTCGTCACTGATGTCCACGACTCCGGCAAACTCGCGCAGAGCCGCTTCGATCTCCCCCACGGCGGCGAGTATCCTGGCTTCATCATCCCCCGTCGTGACGAGGTTGAGCGACGGCCCGCCCGGACCGCCCTGCACTTCTTCGTAGCGGATGGAGCGCACGCCCGGCACCGGCCCCACCGCCTTTCGCACCGCCGCGATGATCTCCTTGCTCGTGCGCTCGCGCTGCTCGACGGGAGTGAGTTCGACAAAGATCTGCGCCAGGTGCGTCTGCGGTCCTCCCGGCGTGAAGTCGTTCAAATCGACGCGCTGGCCGGCCAACGAGGTCACGATGCTGATCTCGGGCTGCTGGGCGCACGCCGCCTCGATGCGGCGCACCACCGCGTCGGTGCCTTCGATCGACGTGCCGATGGGCATGGCCAGATCGACCACGAACGTCTCGCTGTCGGTGCCCTCGAAGAACGTGAAATCCACGCGCCCGCCGACGAGCATGCCGATGGAGACCAGCCAGATCGCGATGGCCGAAGACGTCGTGATGTAGCGATGGGAGATGGTCCAGTCGAGGACCCGGCCGAAGACGGGAATGACGCGTTCGAAGATGAGCCGGTTGCGCCAGGCTTCGTAGTTGCGCAGCAGGCGGGCGCCAAGCCACGGCCGCTCGGGCCGCTCGACGCGCGCCAGGCTGTGTCCCATGTGGGCGGGAAGGATGATGATCGCTTCGAGCAGTGAGACGCTCAGCGCGCAGGTGACGACGACCGGCAAAGCGCCGAGGAAGTCGCCGATCTGGCCCTCGATGAGAGCCAGGGGGAGGAACGCGGCGATGGTGGTGGTGACGGTGGCGACGACGGGCCAGGCCACCTCGCGCGTGCCCTGCACTGCGGCGAGCAGCGCCGGCTCGCCCGATTCGTAGCGGGCGGTGATGTTCTCGGCGACGACGATCGCATCGTCGGTCAGCAGGCCGAGCACGATGATGAGCCCGAACATCGTGAGCAGATTGAGCGTCACGCCGATCGCCGCCATGAACGCCAGCGTACCGAGCACGGAGAGGACGAGCCCGAGCATCACCCACACGGCCACGCGCAGGTTCAGAAACAGCAGCAGCGTGAGGAACACGAGCATCGCGCCCCACTTGGCGTTGCGGGTGAGCAGTTCAAGCCGACCCTCGATGAACCGGGCCAGGTCGCTGAAAAGGATGAGTTCTCCCGGCAGCGGCTGCGTGTGCGAGGCGCCGAGTTCGTACGCCTGCAGGCGAGTGCTCTTGCGCGGCGTGGGCGGAGCGGGGGGCGCGCCTTGATCACCGCCTTCCGCCGCCTGCTTCTCGTGCTCGGCCAGTTGCTTCTCGTAGCCGCGCTGCATCATCGCGTTGACGACCGCGTTCCAGCGGTCAGACCAGCGTGGCTCAAATTCGCCCTTACCGCTGCGGCCGGCAACATAGGCCCGCACCGCCTCGGCCACCTTCACCGCATCGCCTTCACCCACATTGAACGCCGTGAGTGTCACGACCGGCTTTCCGTTGAGGCGAGTGCGAATCTCGACGTCTTCGAATCCCTCCGTCACGCTGGCCACGTCGCGCAGCCGCACCACGCCGCCGCCCTCGTCGGACTTGATGATGATGTCGCGCACCGCGGCGGCTCGCTCCTCCACGCCGAGCGTGCGGATGCGGATGTTCTGTGCACCAGTGCGCACCGTGCCGCCGGGCACTTCCTTCATCCACTCGCGCACACGGTCGGCAACCGCGGTCAGGCTGAGGTGGTACTTCTGCAGCGCCGCCGGCAACACTTCAACACTGATCTCGTCCGCGCGGATGCCGCCGAGAATCACATTGCCCATGCCCGGCAGCGACTTGATGTCATCCTTGATCTCGCGGATCGCGCGCTTGAGGTCCGCTTCGTGCGAGTCGCCCGCGAGCCCGATCTGGATGACCTGTAGTTTCGGATCAAACTTGGTCGTGCGCAGGCGCTCGGCTTCCTCGGGCAGGTCGGTGAGTGAATTGAGCGCCGACTCCACCGTGCGCACCGCCTCGTCGATGTCGCTGATGTCGCGGCGGAACTCGACGACCACGGTGCCGAGCCCTTCGACGGCGGTGCTGTTGATCTCGACGACTTCGTCGAGTTCGGCGACCTTGTCTTCGATTTTGAGAATCAGTCCTTCCTCGATCTCCTGCGGGCTGGCGCCGGGATAAGCGGCGGTGATCGAGGCGAGATTCGGCCGCACTTCGGGAAAGAACTCACGGCGAAGCGTCGAGCCGTAGATGAGCCCCAGCAGCATGATGGCAATGTACAGCAGATTCGCCGGCACCGGCTGGCGCACGCCGAAGTTGGTCAGCGTCAGCTTGTCGGGACTCGGGTCGATCTCGGGGTGGGCCATGGCGGTGCGCTTCAGTTGTCGGCGGGCAGGGACGCGGGCTCGTCGGGCGAGCGCGAGAGGCGCCCCTCGCCGGCCGCGTCAGCGGACCTGACCTTTTCGCCCGGCCTGATTTCATCGACGTTCGAGAGGATGACGCGGTCGCCGCGCTGCAGGCCCGACTCGGCTGCAAGCACCACCCACTCCTGTTCGTCCGGGTGCAACGGCGCAAACGACTGGCGGATGTGATAGTCCACGTTTACGCGACGGCGGGCGGCGACGCCTTGCTCATCGATCATCACCGCATCACCAGACAGCGCGCGCCGGGGCACGACGAAGCGCTCGACGGGAGCTGACGTCACCGTCGCGTGCACGAACCGGCCCGGCATGAGCAGCGTCTGGGCGTCGGGTGTCTGCGACACCTCGGCAAACGCCGTGAGGGTGCGCGTGGACGCATCCGCCTCGGGCGCGAGCCGCTCAATGCGCCCGCTCCAGCACCAGCCCATGGTGTCGGATTCGAGCAGCACCGGGTCACCGACTCTGACCGACGTCTGCGCCGACTGCGGCAGCGCGAGGGGCACGCGGATGAGTTCGAGGTTGACGACTCGGGCGACGACGGTCCCGGCTGCGACGCGTTCGCCCTGCTGCGCGCTGACGAACTGCAGCGCGCCGTCGATGGGGCTGGCGATGGTGCAGCGCTGCACGTCGCGCAAGGCCATGGCGGCGCGGTTTCGCTCGAGTCTGAGCGAGGCCTGAAGGTCGTTTCGCCGCGGGGCGATTTTTTCCACCTCTTCTTCCAATTGACGGACGATGCGCAGCGCTGCCGTGTACTCGCGCCGGCGGCGGTCGACTTCGATCGGGCTTCCGGCGCCGTTCTCGACGGCTTGGCGCGTACTGTCGTACTCGGTCTGGGCCACGGCGAGTTCTTCGCGGGCGAGCGCCAGCTGGTCGGTCCAGTTCTTCTGTTCGACGTCGAGCATCTGGAGTTGCGACTCGAAGCGCGCGGCGTTCTGCTCGGCGATGTCCTGCTGTGCGAGGTAATCGCGATCATCAATAACGATGAGCGTCTGGCCTTTTTTCACGGCTCGACCTGGTTCGATGGCTTCGGGCCGCTCGACCACGAGCCCGGAAACTTCGGAGGCCACTTCAGCGACATAGCGCGCCTCGGCCGTGCCGAATCCATCCCACAGTCGCGCGGTCGAAACCGGCTGCGCCACCATCACCTCGACCAGCCGGCTGTCGGCGCCGGCCTGCGAGCGAGGCACCTGCGGCCGCGTCGCCTTGAAGTACCCGAAGACGCCCAGGCCCAGCATGAGAATGACCACGCTGACCACGCCGCGGGTGGCATACGCGATGATCCTGGACCACTTTTTCTGCATCGGCTGCACTCGATGGAGACTCACTCATCCGCGCCGCAGGCGTGGATCAGAGGATAGGCGATAGTGGAGGCTCGACTCCGTTCAAAGGCGACCTGCCCGATCGTCAATAGCGCGATTCAGGTTCAGCCCGCAGGCGGCGGCGCGGGGGTGAGTTGAAACTGATCCGCCCGGTCCGGATGCCTCACCACGGACACGAGTGCCGGGCCGGGCTCGTGGTCGATGGCCAGGCGCCAGTTCCGCTCCACGCACTGCGTGAGCAAGCGGCGCTTGGTGAGCAGGTTCTCGTAGGGCAGCACGTCATAGGACATGTTGTACGCGAGGCCCACGTGGCTGGCGGTGGGCATGACATCGCCGGGAAAAACAACGGTGCCCGATGCATCGCTGAATACCAGGCCTTGCTGGCCCCAGGTGTGGCCGACAGTGGGCAGCGCCCCGATGCCGGGGATTACTTCGCACTCGCCGTCGAGCAGCGTCACCCGATCGGCGATCGGGTCGAAGTTCTCGCGCAGGTAGGTGCGCGTCATGGTCGATTTGTTGGCCAGCGCATCCTCCCACTCGGTGCGCTGGACGTAGATTTTTGCATTGGGAAACGAGGGTTGCGGCGGCGAGCCGGGAGACTCGACGCAGGTCAGGCCGCCCGCATGATCGAAATGCAGGTGGGTGACGATGACCGCGTCGATGTCGCCGCGGTCCAGGTCGATCTCGTTGAGCGCATCACCGATCCAGCGCGATTCCAGGGCGAACATGTCGCGCCCCTTGGCGTCGAACTTGTTGCCGTAGCCGGTCTCGATGAGTACACGCCGCGTGCCGTCGGTGAGCAGCAGGCAGTTGGTCTGCAGGGTGATGCGGTTGAGGTCATCGGGCGGGGCGAGGCGGGCCCAGAGCACACGCGGGATGATGCCGAACATCGTTCCGCCGTCGAGGCGAAACGAGCCGGCCCGCAGCAGTTGCCAGTTCCAGACACAGTCAGCCATCGCTCCTCCAGCCCGTCTCGCGGCCTTTCGACCGCAATCCTGCCCAGTGTAGCCGGTTACGGAGCCCCCGGAGTCCGCGGCGGGACCGTGCCGGAGTCGGGGAAACCGCCCTGATTGGCAATTGTGGGGGTGACTGTACGCCAAAACCGGATAACGATGTCTATTGACAGGCACGCCTTGCCGAATCCCAACACGGGATTCGACCCGGCTGCCGGACAGGATGCACCCCAAATGGACCTCTCGTACCTCACCGTGGATGGAAACGAAGCCTGCGCCTCGATCGCGTATCGATGCAGCGAAGTGATCGCGATCTACCCGATCACGCCCGCCTCTCCGATGGGCGAACTCGCCGACGCCTGGGCAAACCGCGGCCGGCTCAACGCGCTCAACGTCACGCCGCGCGTCATCGAAATGCAGAGTGAAGCGGGCGCCGCCGGCGCCGTGCACGGCGCGCTGCAGGCGGGGTCGCTGTGCACGACCTTCACGGCCTCACAGGGCCTGCTGCTGATGATCCCCAACATGTTCAAGATCGCCGGCGAACTCACGCCGACTGTCTTTCACATCGCCGCGCGCACCGTGGCCACTCATGCCCTGTCAATCTTTGGGGATCACAGCGACGTCATGGCGGCCCGCTCCACCGGCTGGATCATGCTCTGCTCATCATCAGTCCAGGAAGCCCAGGACCTGTCGCTTATCGCGCACAGCGCCACGCTCCGGTGCCGCGTCCCGATCCTGCACTTCTTCGATGGGTTCCGCACGTCGCACGAGGTAAACCGCATCGCGGCCATCGACGACGCCACCATCCGTTCCATGCTCGACGACGCGCTCATCGCCGAGCATCGCGCTCGATCGCTCGATCCCGACCAGCCGGTCCTGCGCGGCACCGCGCAGAACCCGGATGTCTTCTTCCAGGCCCGCGAGGCGTGCAATCCATTCTACGACCAGGCCGCCGGCATCATCCGAGACACGATGCGCGACTTCGAACGCAAGACCGGCCGCCACTACGACCTGTTCGAATACGTCGGCGATCCCAAAGCCGAGCGCGTCGTGGTCATCATGGGTTCGGGCATCGGCGCCGCGGAGGAAGCGGTCGCCGCGCTGGTTGAAAAGGGAGAGAAGGTCGGGCTCGTCAAGGTGCGCGTGTACCGACCATTCGACGCCACGGCTTTCGTCTCCTGCCTGCCATCGACGGTCAGGCGCGTGGCGGTGCTCGACCGCACGAAAGAGCCCGGCGCGCTGGCCGAGCCGCTGTTCCTGGACGTGGTCGCCGCCCTGCAGGAAGAGTGGACCGGCGATGCGCGCATCAAGGTCATCGGCGGTCGCTACGGCCTGTCATCCAAGGAGTTCACGCCGGCGATGGCGGCGGCGGTCCTCGCGGAACTCGCCAAGGCCGAGCCAAAGCGCCGCTTCACGGTCGGCATCGTCGATGACGTGACGCACCTGAGTCTGAAGTGGGATCCCGATTTCATCACCGAGCGCGCCGACACTGTGCGTGCCGTGTTCTACGGCCTGGGAAGCGACGGCACCGTCGGCGCCAACAAGAACTCCGTCAAAATCATCGGCGAAAACGCCGGCCTGGCTGCGCAGGGCTACTTCGTCTACGACTCGCGCAAGGCCGGCTCCGTTACGGTCTCGCACCTGCGCTTCGGTCCGCGGCCGATCGAGTCCACGTACCTCATCCAGCGCGCCTCGTTTGTCGCCTGCCACCAGTTCAACTTCCTCGAACGCATCGACGTGCTCGAACTCGCCGCGCCCGGCGCGACGTTCCTGCTCAACAGCCCGTATGACGAGAAGGAAGTGTGGGATCACCTGCCGCGCGAAGTTCAGAACACCATCGTCGAGCGCGGTCTGCACCTGTGGGTGGTGGATGCGACGGCCGTCGCGCGCGACGTGGGCCTGGGCGCGCGAATCAACACCGTCATGCAGCCGTGCTTCTTCGCCCTCTCGGGCGTGTTGCCTCGCGAGGAGGCGATTGAGCACATCAAGGGCCTGATCCGCAAGACGTACTCCAAACTCGGCCAGAGCGTGGTGGACATGAACATCGCCGCGGTGGACCGGTCGCTTGAGATGCTGCGCGAAGTGAAGGTGCCGGCGACGGCGACGTCCCGCCGCCACCGCCTGCCGCCCATCCCTGGCGTCGCGCCGGATTTTGTGCAGCGCGTGACTTCGATGATGATCGCGGGCAAGGGCGACCTGCTGCCCGTGAGCGCCTTGCCGATCGACGGCACGTTCCCCACCGCCACGACGCGCTTCGAGAAGCGCAGCATCGCGATCGAGATTCCCATCTGGGACGCCGACCTGTGCACGCAGTGCGGGCTGTGCCCGCTGGTGTGCCCGCACGCGGCGATCCGCACCAAGGCGTTTCCGGAAACCGAACTCAAAGACGCTCCCGGCTCATTCGAATCGCGGCCGTGGAAGAACAAGGAGCACCCCGAGTATCGCCTGACCATCCAGGTCGCGCCCGATGACTGCACGGGCTGTGGCATCTGCGTGGATGTCTGCCCTGCGCGCAGCAAGGAGGTGGTCAAGCACAAAGCGATCAACATGTCGCCCAAGGACGAGCACCTCGAACGTGAACGAAGCAACTTCGAGTTCTTTCTCGACATTCCCGAGATGGATCGGCGCGAAGTGCGGCTCGAGACGATCAAAGGCTCGCAACTCGCCCAGCCGCTCTTTGAATTCTCCGGCGCCTGCGCCGGTTGCGGCGAGACGCCGTATCTCAAACTCCTCACGCAACTCTTCGGCGACCGGCTGCTCATCGCCAACGCCACGGGCTGCTCATCAATCTACGGCGGCAACCTGCCCACGACGCCATGGACCTGCAACGCCGAGGGCCGCGGCCCGGCGTGGTGCAACTCGCTCTTCGAAGACAACGCCGAGTTCGGCCTGGGCATTCGCCTGGGCGTCGAACAGAAGCGGCTCATCGCCGGCGAGATTCTGCGCCAGTTCGGCGGCCGGCTCGGCGATGACTTCGTCGCGTCGCTGCTGTTCTCCACCGGGACCGACGAAGCGTCCATCGCCGAGCAGCGCCAGCGCGTCGCCACGCTCAAAAAGGCGCTCGCGGGCGACACTTCGCCTCAGGCGCGCCGGCTGCTGGCGCTGGCGGACCAGTTCGTGCCGCGCAGCGTGTGGATCGTGGGCGGCGACGGCTGGGCCTACGACATCGGCTTTGGCGGCGTCGATCACATCCTCGCTTCGGGCGTCAATCTCAACATGCTGGTGCTCGACACCGAGGTCTATTCGAACACCGGCGGGCAGGCGTCCAAGTCCACGCCTCGCGCCGCGGTCGCCAAGTTCGCCTCCGGCGGCAAGCACTCGTGCAAAAAGGATCTCGGCCTGCTGGCGATGTCCTACGGCAACGTGTACGTCGCGCAGATCGCCATGGGCGCCAACCCGCTCCAAACACTCAATGCGCTGCGCGAGGCGGAGTCTTACCCGGGCGTTTCGCTTCTCATCGCCTACAGCCACTGCATCGCGCACGGCATCGACATGAGCACCGCGATGACGCACCAGAAGGACGCGGTGACCAGCGGCTACTGGCCGCTGTTCCGCTACGACCCGCGCAACGCGCATGACGATCTGCATCCGCTGCATCTCGACAGCCGCAAGCCGACGGGGACCTTCAAGGACTTTGCCGAAAAGGAAGCGCGCTACGCCATGCTGCACCGGGCCAACCCCGCCGAGGCCGCACGGCTGTTCGAGCAGGCCCAGGCCGACATCGACGCGCGCTGGCGGTTCTACGAGCAGATGGTCGGCGTGAGCCGCAACACCAACGGGCACGTCGCCGCTGAGGAGGTCATGTCATGAACGTCGATCTGAGCACCCGCTATCTCGGCCTGACGCTGCGCAACCCGCTCATCGCATCCGCCTGTCCGCTCAATCAGGATCCGGAGTTCCTCCTGCGCCTCGAAAGCGCCGGCGCCGCCGCGGCGGTCTTCCCGTCGCTCTTCGAAGAGCAGATCGAGTTCCAGCAGCAGCAGGTCTTTGGGTTGTATGAGTACGGCACGGAATCGTTTGCCGAATCGCTCTCGTACTTCCCCGAACTCGAGGATTACAACGTCGGGCCGACCGAGTACCTCCGCCGGCTGCGCGCAGCGCGCGACGCCGTGCGCTTCCCGATCATCGGCAGCCTCAATGGCATGACCGTCGGCGGGTGGATTCACTTCGCCAGGCTCATCGAAGATGCCGGCGTCGATGCGCTCGAACTGAACGTCTACTTCGTTCCGAGCGATCCGCGTCACAGCGGCGAGGATGTCGAGAAGCGCTACCTCGATCTCGTCGCCGCGGTGCGCAAGGCGGTGCGCCTTCCGCTGGCCGTCAAGATCGGGCCGTACTTCAGTTCGCTGGGTCACTTCGCGCGGCGGCTGACGGACGCCGGCGCCGACGGGTTGACGATCTTCAACCGCTATATCCAGCCGGACATCGATCTCGAAACGCTCGACTTCTTCCCCAACTTCTCGCTGAGTGAGTCGTACGAATCGCGCCTGAGCATGACGTGGATCGCCATGCTTCGCGGCCGGGTCGGGGCGTATCTCGCCGCGACCAGCGGCATCCACGACGTTGAAGATCTGGTGAAGATGCTGCTCGTTGGCGCGGACGCCGCCATGCTCGCCTCGGCCATGTACCGCCACGGCCCCGAACACTTCACCCGCCTCGAAAGGGGCCTGCACGACTGGCTCGTCGCCAAGGACTACACCTCGGTCCAGCAGCTGAAAGGAAGCCTCTCGCGCGAGAACTGCCCCAACCCCGAAGCGTTCGAGCGGGTGAACTACATGCGCTCGCTCGTGGCGTTCGCGGGCCGGCCGATCTGAGGCTCGCCGGCGGGCGGTCGCGCCAGCTCCATCGCCGGGCCTGCGCAGAGCCTTGTCCCGACCCACGCGCTTGCGTCAATCGTGGCCGGTCATCGACCCGCGGGTTCGAGGAGAATCTCCGGATTCTCGAGGAATTGCACGACGGCGTTGAGCATCTTGGCGCCGTAAGCGCCATCGACCACGCGATGGTCGCATGACAGGCTCAGCGGCATCTCCTTGCCGACGAAGATCCCGCCGTTGCGCGCCATGACCGCTTCGCGGGCCCGGCCGGCGGCGAGAATGGCTACCTCCGGGTAGTTGATGATCGGCGTGGCGAACGCGCCGCCGTAACTGCCCACATTGCTGATCGTGATCGTGCCGCCCTTGAGTTGGTCGAGCCCGATGGTGCGGCTCTTGCATTTGGCCGCCACGTCGTTGATCGCCCGGCCCAGCGGCAGGATGCCCATGCGATCGGCGCCGGGGATGACCGGCACCATCAGGCCGTGGTCGGTGTCCACCGCCACGCCCATGTTGATCACGCCCTTGATGTAGATCTCGCGCTTCTCATCGTCCACCACGGCGTTGAGTTGCGGGAACTGCTTGAGAGCCCGGCACATCGCCTGAATGATGAACGGCAGGAAACTCACCTTCTCGCCCGATGCGTGCGCCTGCTGGCGGCGAACGCGATCGAGCGCCGTCACATCTGCCGCATCCATGACGGTGAAGTGCACCGCGGTCTTGACGGAACGATCGAGCGCTTCGGCGATCTTGCGTCGAATGCCGGTGAAGGGAATCGTCTGCGACGTGCCGCTCGCGTCCACCTGCACCGGCGGATAGGAAATGGGCTGCGACACCGCGGCGATCGCCGCCCCGCCGCTTGCGGCTTCGCGCGGCTTGCCCGCCGGCGCCTTTGCTGCGCCGACGCGCCCACCCCCCTGCGCCGCCCGCTCCACATCCGAAGCGGTCACGCGCCCGCCGCGCCCGGTGCCCTGGATGGTGTTGATGTCGATGCCTTTGTCGCGGGCGAGCCGGCGCACCGCGGGCGTGGCCATGACCTTGCCGCCGCCGCCCAGCGTGGGAAGCCCTTCCATCGAGCCCACGACCGTGCCCGCGTCTTCGCGCTCGGTTTGCTCGGCTGCATCGACGCCGCCACTGGCGCGCGCCGGGCCGGCGCCTTGCGGCTTCGCATCGGCTTTCGTCTCGACGTGATGATCCGCCTTCGGCGCTGCGCCGTTGCCTTTGACGGTCTTGCCGCTCTGCGTCGCGCCGCTGAACGTCACGATCGGCTCGCCGACGTGAGCGATCTGCCCGACGTCGCCGTGCAGCGCCTCGACCTTTCCGGCGTAGGGGCTGGGGACTTCGACGAGCGCCTTGTCCGTCTCCATTTCGGCGAGCACCTGCATCTCCTCCACCTTGTCGCCGACGCTCACCTTCCAGGAGATGATCTCCGCTTCGTGAACGCCTTCGCCAAGATCGGGCAGGATGAAATCAACCGTGTCGCTCATAACCTTCTCTTTCCAGCGCTGCGGCCGGGGCAGCGCGCCCCGCCGGGCGAATCAATACGCCATGATCTGCCCGATCGCTTCGACGATGCGCGGCGTGTCGGGCAGGTAATCGAGTTCGAGTTTGTAGTACGGCATGACGGTGTCGAACCCCGTCACGCGCTGCACCGGCGCTTCGAGGTACTCAAAACAGTGCTCCTGCACCAGCGTAGCGATCTCCGCGCCCAGACCCGCCGTGCGCGGCGCCTCGTGCACGACCACGCAGCGCCCCGTCTTGCTCACCGACTGCCGGATCGCCTCCACATCCAGAGGATAGAGCGTGCGCAGGTCGATGAGTTCGACGCTCAAATCGAGTTCGTCGAGCGCGTTGATGCATTGCACCACCGAAGCCCCCCACGAGATCACCGTCACATCCGTGCCTTCCTCGATCACCTTCGCCTGCCCGATGGGGATCGTGTACGGCTCTTCGGGCACCTCTTCGCGAAACGCGCGGTAGATGCGCTTGGGCTCGAAGAAGATGACCGGATCAGGGTCGCGAATGGCCGAGATGAGCAGGCCCTTGGCGTCGTACGCCGACGACGGCATGACGACCTTGAGCCCCGGCGTGTGAACGTAGACGGCTTCGGGCGAATCGCTGTGCAATTCCGGCGCGTGAATGCCGCCGCCCACGGGCACGCGCACCGTCAGCGGCACGGTAAAGCGGCCGCGCGTCCGGGTGCGGAAGCGGGCGGCGTGGGTGACGATCTGGTCGTAGGCGGGGCCGAGAAAGCCCTCGAACTGAATTTCGGGTACGGGCTTGAGCCCGGCCATGGCCAGGCCGATCGCGCTGCCGATGATGCCCGACTCGGCCAGCGGGGTGTCGACGACGCGCCTGGGGCCGAACTGCTTGAAGAGGCCGTCGGTGGCGCGGAAGACGCCGCCGTTGATGCCGATGTCCTCGCCGAGGAGGATGACATCCTCATCGGCCTCCATTTCCTGCCGGAGGGCTTCGGTAATCGCCTGGATCAGAAACAGGTTCGCCATGAGTGCCTTTCGAGTGAGCCACGATCGCGATGCAGCAGCCGCCTGCCGGCCAATCATTGGAAACGGCGGCGGTCAGGTCGAATGCCGATGGACCTGAAATGAGCAAGGCATCGAGGCACAGAGGCACCGAGGCATGAGGCAAGAGGCATCGAGGCGCTAGCCGTCGGCGGCAGCCGACGGTTGCACCCGCGACATTCCGCGCTCGTGGCGACCACAACGTCTGGTAGCCTCAGCCCGCGGGGCCCTCACGCAATCGACATCGTTCGCCAATCTATCCACAACCTCTCCAAAGCGATTTTCCAGCCGCCCGAATCTGTAAATATGGGCGTTTTCTGCGCTTAGCGATCCGGTTCCTTTCCCGTGGAGAAAATGGTCAGAAAAATACGACATTTTGTGAGTTCTGATGTTGCCGCCCCAACATCTTGTTGTATCCTATCCCTTGGCCGCAATGGCTGGCAACGGCGTGCATGGCCCCGGTGGGACTGGGGAGCACAAAGGCCCGAGCCGACCACTCGCGACTGACAATTCCCGAACACCAGCAGGCGCCACGCCGCCCGTCGTAGCCGGTCCAGACCGGCCGGGCTGTCGCACCCGCTGAAAAACGGCCAACGCCTCGAAAGGCCCGACCATGCCCGTCCTCTCCGATTCCCAGATCCGACGCCTCATCGATATCAAGCCCTTCGAAGAGAACATCAAGCGCCAGGGCACCGTGTCCTACGGCGTCTCGTCCTACGGCTACGACGTGCGCGTCGGCTCGGTCTTCAAGATCTTCACCAACGTCACGCCGCACGGCGGGCAGGCGATCGTCGATCCCAAGCGCTTCACGGATGACTTCTTCATCACCGTGGACACGAAGGCCACGGGCAAGGACCACATCATCATCCCGCCCAACTCGTTCTGCCTGGCCGAGACGGTCGAGTGGTTCAGCGTGCCGCGCGATGTGCTGGTCATCTGCGTGGGCAAGAGCACCTACGCCCGCTGCGGCCTGATCGTGAACGTCACGCCGCTCGAACCCGAATGGCGCGGCAAGGTGACGCTGGAAATCTCCAACACCACCCCCCTGCCCGCGAAGATCTACGCCAACGAAGGCATCGCCCAGATGATCTTCCTCAAGGCGGATGAAGTCTGCGAGAAGAGTTACGCGGACAAGAGCGGGAAGTATCAGGACCAGGGCGGGCTGACGCTGCCGAAGGTGGATTGATTGGGGAGGCGAGCCGCTCGGCGCTGGGCCGATGCACCAGTGTCACGACAGGTTGCGTGGCTAATGGTCCGCACGGCGGACCCTACGAAGAAGAGAAGAAGCGAGAGACACGGAAGGCGCCATGAAAGTTACTCGACGATTCACCAAAGCCGGCACGGATGTCTTCTCCACCGTCAATTGGGCCAAGCGGACCAGTCGCATCTCCAACGCCGACGGCTCCGTCGTCTTCGAGATGAAGGACGCCGAGGTTCCCGAAAGCTGGTCGCAACTGGCGACGGACATCATGGTGAGCAAGTACTTCCGCAAGGCGGGCGTGCCGCAGGGCGATGGCACGACCGGACCCGAGAAGTCCGCGCGCCAGGTCATTCATCGCCTCGCCGGGTGCTGGCGCCACTGGGGGGAGACGCACGGCTACTTCGACTCCGCCGAGGACGCCCAGGCGTTTTACGACGAACTGTGTCACATGATGCTCCACCAGATGGCAGCGCCCAACAGCCCGCAGTGGTTCAACACCGGCCTGAACTGGGCGTACGGCATCACCGGGCCGGCGCAGGGGCACTTCATCGTCGATCCCAACACCGGCCAGGTGCAACTCGCCGACGACGCTTACACGCATCCCCAGCCGCACGCGTGCTTCATCCAGAGCGTGAGCGATGACCTCGTCAACGCGGGCGGGATCATGGACCTGTGGGTGCGCGAGGCGCGGCTGTTCAAGTACGGCTCGGGCACGGGCACGAACTTCTCGAGCCTGCGCGGCGAGGGCGAGCCGCTCAGCGGCGGCGGCACGAGCAGCGGGCTGATGTCCTGGCTCAAGATCGGCGACCGCGCCGCCGCGGCCATCAAGAGCGGCGGCACGACGCGGCGCGCGGCCAAGATGGTCTGCCTCGATCTCGACCACCCCGACATCGAAGCGTTTGTGAACTGGAAGGTGCGCGAGGAACTCAAGGTCGCCGCGATGGTCGAAGGCCTCAAGACCCTTCCCAAAGACCAGCAGCAGATCGCCGCGGACCTGGGACTGAAACTGAATTACGACTTCAACGGCGAGGCGTACTACACCGTCAGCGGGCAGAACAGCAACAACTCGGTGCGCATTCCCGACGCGTTCTTCGATGCGCTGGATGAGGGCAAGCCGTGGAGCCTGCACCGCCGCACCGACGGCGACCTGCACCACAGCATCGACTCGCAGCGCCTGTGGAATGAAGTGTGCTACGCCGCGTGGCGCTGCGCCGACCCGGGCGTGCAGTTCGACTCGACGATCAATGCCTGGCACACCTGCCCGGGCAGCGGACGCATCAACGCGAGCAATCCGTGCAGCGAGTACATGTTCCTTGACAACACGGCGTGCAATCTCGCGTCGATCAACCTGCTGCGCTTCTACGACAGCCGCAGCGCCACCTTTGACCTCGACGGCTACGAGCACGCGATTCGCCTGTGGACGATTGTCCTTGAGATCAGCGTGCTCATGGCCGCGTTCCCCAGCGAAGAGATCGCGCGGCTGAGTTACGACTTCCGCACGCTGGGCCTGGGCTTTGCCAACATCGGGGCCGTGCTCATGCAGGCCGGCATCCCCTACGACAGCGAAGAGGCGCGGGCCCTGTGCGGCTGCCTGACGGCGGTCCTGTGCGGCCGGTCGTACGCCGTCAGCGCCGAGATGGCCGGGCAACTCGGCGCGTTCCGCGAGTTCCACAGAAACCGCGAGCACATGCTGCGGGTGATGCGCAACCACCGCCGCGCAGCGCACGGCGTGTCGCGCCACAGCGGGCAATACGAGAACCTGCGCATCGCGCCGGTGCCCATCGACCACGACGCCGCAGCCCGGGCCGGCAGGCAATTCGCCAACGCCGACGAACTGCTCATGCGGGCGATGAACGCGTGGGACGAGGCGCTCGACCTCGGCGAGCGCTACGGGTATCGCAACGCGCAGACGACGGTCATCGCGCCCACCGGCACGATCGGCCTGCTCATGGATTGCGACACGACCGGCGTCGAGCCGGATTTCGCCCTGGTGAAGTTCAAGAAACTCGCCGGCGGCGGCTACTTCAAGATTGCCAACAACTCGCTCCGACCCGCCCTTGAGACCCTCGGATATGAGCAGCAGCAGGTGCGCGACATCCTCCGCTACGTGATGGGGTCGCTGAGCCTGGATGCTCCCATGCCAGGGTCTCAGGGCGGAACTTTCAAAGAGTTTCTGGCCAAAAAGGGCTTCACCGAGGACGACCTCGACGCGATCGAAGCCCAACTCGGCTCGGTCTTCGAAGTGGGCTTTGCCTTCAGCGCCTGGTCGCTGCGCGAAGACCTGCTGCGGCAACTGGGCATCGACGTCGAAGCGGCCCGCAACAACACGTCCTTCAACCTGCTGCGCGAGATCGGCCTGACGGCCAGCCAGATCGAATCGCTCAACGAATCGATCTGCGGCACGCAGACCGTGGAAGGCGCGCCGCATCTCAAGGCCGAGCACCTGCCGGTCTTCGACTGCGCCAACCCGTGCGGCCGCAAGGGCACGCGCTTCATCGCGCCGCAGGGGCATATCCGGATGATGGCGGCGAGCCAGCCGTTTATTTCCGGCGCCATCAGCAAGACGATCAACCTGCCCAACAACGCGAGCGTGGAAGACATCGCCGCGTGCTACCGCCTGAGTTGGGAACTGGGCCTCAAGGCCAATGCGCTTTACCGCGACGGCTGCAAACTCAGCCAGCCGCTCAATACCAAGAGCGACGCCGCCGCGGACGCGATGGAAGACGGCGAGGAAGACGACCTCGACGTGGCCGCGGCAAAAAAAGAGGTTGCGGCCGAGGTTGGCGAAGTCGCGGCGATTGCTGCGGCCTGTGACGGGGTCACCGTGCGCACCGTCGAAAAGATCGTCGAGCGCATCGTCGAGCGCCCGCTGCGCCGCCGCCTGCCCGACACGCGCCGCAGCCTGACGCACAAGTTCAACGTGGCCGGCCACGAAGGCTATCTCACTGTCGGCCTCTACGACGACGGCATGCCGGGCGAACTGTTCCTGACCATGAGCAAGGAAGGCTCGACCATCGGCGGACTCATGGACTCGCTGGGCACGGCCATCAGCGTGGCGCTGCAGTACGGCGTGCCGATGGAGAGCCTGGTGGGCAAGTTCACCCACCAGCGATTCGAGCCGGCCGGCATGACGACCAACGCCGACATCCCCTTTGCCAAGAGCCTCGTTGATTACATCTTCCGCTGGATGGGGATCCAGTTCATCCCCGGCTATCACAGCCAGGCCGCCCCGCAGCGCGGCTCGATCGACCCGGCCGCGGCGCCGGCCACAGGCGAGGCCATCGTGCGCGACGTGAAACCGGCGCCTGCCGGCGGCACCGCTCACGCCATTGAGGTCACCCGCGAGAGCGAAGAGAGCCGCTTCAGCGCCGTGAGCGATCGCGACCACTCGTCGATCACCATGACCGAGACGCGGACCAAATCGCGCACGGTGCTCGACCGGGCGATGGGCGAACTGATGGGCGATGCGCCGGTGTGCGATGTGTGCGGCGCGCTGACGGTGCGTAATGGAACGTGCTACAAGTGCATGAACTGCGGCAACAGCATGGGATGCAGTTGACCGGAGCAAGATGACCGTTCAAAGCGGTCGGCGATGCGGCGCGGCAGCGCCATGGATTCGCCGGCCGGAAACCGGAGTGCGGCTGAAAAAGGAGGCACCAATAGTCCGACGGCGAGTGGATGGACCCTGAACCGTTTGCCGGCCTGAGCAGGGAGTGACTCAGACCCGGTCGTTTCGATCGATCTCGATGGCAGAGTCGATCGAGGCGAGGCCCCGCCGCCTCACGCCGCACTTCCGGATTTTCTTCACCGTTGGAGGGGCGTCCCGTCCCCCGGGATCATCGGCCCCCCACACCTTCCCTGCAGTGGCCCCCACCACCGCTGCAGGGCTTTTTCATTTTCCACCACCTCGATTCGTAGCCGCCCGCAGCGGTTGCGTCCACAGCCGAGTGCCCCCGCGCCGTCGCGCAGCCGAGGCGCATAGACT
Source organism: Phycisphaerales bacterium (assembly GCA_020852515.1). NCBI lineage: Bacteria > Pseudomonadati > Planctomycetota > Phycisphaerae > Phycisphaerales > Phycisphaerales bacterium. The sequence goes on along the minus strand of JADZAS010000021.1, from coordinate 109,575 downwards.
CGCCGCATGCCCGTTCTGCCCCAGCCCGCAACCGTCCTCATCACTGCCGGCCCCACTTATGAACCCATCGATTCGGTGCGGTTCATTGGCAACCGATCGTCAGGCCGGCTGGGCGTCGAACTGGCCCGCGCGGCACACGCGGTAGGCCACAACGTCATCCTCGCGCTCGGACCCAACACCGCGCCGGCGCCGAATTTTGCTGATCGCCTGCGCGTCGAGCGGTTTCGATCCTGTGCCGATCTGGAGTCGCTGCTGGCCGAACTCTGGCCCGGGCAGGCGGATGTGCTCATCATGGCCGCGGCCGTGGCGGATTACCGACCGCGTCGCACGGAAGCCACGGGCAAACTCCGCCGCGAAGCGGAGGGCCTGACGCTCGAACTCGAATCGACGCCGGACCTCGTCGCCGGGTGCGCAAAGCGCCGCCGGCCGGGCCAGCGCATCATCGGCTTTGCGCTCGAACCCGCCGCCCAACTCATGGCCAGCGCCGCGAGCAAGATCAAGCGCAAGGGACTCGACGCCATTGTCGCCAACCCGCTCGAGACCATGGACTCCGATGAGATTCACGGCACGCTCGTACAGGCCGACGGCACGAGCGAATCGCCCGGCACGCTGTCCAAGTCAATGTTCGCCGCGTGGCTGATCGATCGCGTCCTGCGGGCCTGAGCCGTCAGTGCGACATGGTGCAGCGCGACTCGGCCCACTGCCGCATCGCGGCAATGCGCTCGGCCATGGTCACCGCCATCGGCTGCGTGCGGCCGAAGGCCTCGACAATGTGATTCGTCGCGAGTTGCTCGCCCGCATTGAAAGCGATGTGCAGGCCGTCCACGACGAGTTGCTCGATCTCGGCGCCGCTGAAGCCCTCGGTGAGACCGGCGAGCGTTTCGATGTCGAACGACTTGGCCATCCGGCCGCGCTTGGTCAGGTGGATCTCGAAGATCATCTGGCGTGCTTCGAGGGGCGGCAGGTCGATGAAGAAGATCTCGTCGAAGCGTCCCTTGCGCAGCAGTTCAGTGGGCAGGCGCTGCACCTGGTTGGCGGTGGCGATGATGAACACGTCGCTGCGCCGGTCGTTCATCCAGGTGAGCATGGTGCCGAACAGCCGCTGGCTCACGCCGCCGTCCGCGTCGGATGAACCCTCGCTGGCGAAGGCCTTCTCGATCTCGTCGATCCACAGCACGCACGGGGCCATGCCGTCCGCCTGGCGCAGGGCTTCGCGCAGGTTGGCCTCGGTGTTGCCGATGAAGCGGTTGTACAGACCGCCCACGTCGAGGCGCAGCAGCGGCCGGCGCCACTCTCCGGCGACCAGCCTCGCGCAGAAGCTCTTGCCGCAGCCCGGCACGCCCAGCAGCAGCACGCCGCGCGGCGGATCAATGCCGAACTCCTTGCCGCGCTTGCTCATCGCCTCGCGGCGCATGCGCAGCCACTTTTTAAGCTTCTCGTGCCCGCCGAGCGAGTCGAGCGTCTCGTTGGCGCTGAGCACCTCGAGTTGGCCGTGCGACGAAAGCGTGGCCCGCTTGGCCAGGCGCACGCGCTCGACGTCGCGCGCGTCAAGCCGCGCATCTTCGATGATCACCTGCCGAATGACGCGTTCGGCCTCCATCTCGGTCAGACCGATGAGCGATTCGGCGAGCCGTTCGAGATCGTCGCGCTTGAGTTCGTGCTCGATCTGCTGGTTGGTCTGAAAGACCTCGCGGTAGACGCGCTTGATGAGCTTCTCAAATTGAGATGTATCGGGCAGCGGCAGCGGGAACGGGAAGGCGAGCCGCTGCAGTTCGGTCGGCAAGTCGATCGTTGGGCCAAGCAGCACCAGCGTGCTGCCGTTGCGATGCGCCTGGTCGGCGGCCTCGCGCGCGGCGCGGACGACCTTGTCATCTTCGAAATGCCTCTGCAGGTCGGCCATGACTGCGACCCATCGGTCGGGCAGCGAGATGAGGTGCAGCAGTGCCGCGGCGGGGTCGTGCGTCGCGTTCGCGTTCACGCCTTCGCGCTTGTCCAGCGGGACGAGGCCGCGCACCAGCGACCACGCCCAGCAGCGCTGGTCGATCGCATTGGCCGCGTCGAGCACCAGCCGCACCGCCCGCCTCTCCTCGTGCGTCTCCATCACGATCAGGCCATATCCCGCGCGCATGAGCAGCGCCAGGCGTTCTTCATCGGTGCGGTCAAGGTCATAGGACATGGTCAGTTCCCGGTCGGTGAGGCGCGCGGCGCTACGGCATGGTATCGCTTCGGCGGGCGGAGGTAGCGGGTGACGTTGAACGTCTTGCCGCATTCCGGGCAGCGGCCGACGCCGCGTTCATCCACGTCCTGGCCGATCAGGGCATAGCCGCATTCGAAGCAGAGCCGCTGTTCGATGAGGCGCTTGCGAAAGCGAGTGCGGCCGCGCAGAGCCCAGATCAACATCACGATGAAGAAAATGAACAACCCGCCCATGATGAACCGGGTCAACCAGATCGCAATGGACAGATCGGGCACGACCAGCAGCAGCGCCGCGGCAATGAGGTCTGAGATTCGCGATCCTGCGATGCATGCGAGCCCGCCGAACACCGTGACATAAGCCCACGCGAATCGCTCCGACACGGCGCCGTGCTCGCCAATCATCCGATTCGACGCAGTCTCGAATTCGGCTTCGAACTGCCGCTGGTACCGGTACGGACTGACGAACTCGCGGCCGCTTTGTCGATCGACCACGATCGCGGGCGCGGTGTCATCCTCGAGAATCTCGCGCGGGTGATCCGTCATCGCTGCAGATGCGGCAAGCCGTTGCGCCTGAACGCTCGACTTGTGCGACCTCCGGCCTGGCTCAATCGCTGGGCGTCACTCCCAACTGGTTCATGATGAACAGGCGCTGATCGACCACTTCGCGGATCCGCGCCGAGAGCGGCTTGCCCGAGCCGTGGCCCGCTTCGCGATCGACCCACAGCAGCACCGGCCGCTCATCTGGCGAAGCGCTCGTCGCCGCCTGCACCGCCGCGGCCATCTTCCGTGCGTGCAGGGCGTGCACTCGCGCGTCGTTCTCGCCGGCGGTGAACAGAATCGCCGGGTACTCCACGCCCTGCTTCACGCGCTGATACGGCGAGTAGGCGTAAATGAACGGGAACTGCTCCTCACTTTCAGCGCTGCCATACTCGGGCACCCAGTAACGGGCCATGAGGAAGTTCTGGTAGCGCAGCATGTCAAGCAGCGGCACGGCGCAGATCACCGCGCGGAACAGGTCCGGCCGCTGCGTGATCATCGCACCCGTCAGCAGGCCGCCGTTCGACCCGCCGACGCACGCGAGTTTATCCGGATTGGTGTAGCGGTTGCTCACGAGCCACTCGCCCGCGGCGATGAAGTCGTCAAAGACGTTCTGTTTCTTGTCGAGCATGCCGGCGGTATGCCACTCGTCGCCGTACTCCCCGCCGCCGCGCAGGTTGGGAATGGCCAGCACGCCGCCTGCTTCGAACCACGGGAACATCGTCGCCGAAAAGTACGGCGTCATGGAGATGTTGAACCCGCCGTAGCCGTTGAGGATCGTCGGATTCTTGCCGTCGAGCTTGAGTCCCTTCTTGTGGACGATGAACATCGTGACGGGCGTGCCGTCCTTGCTCGTGTAGGTCACCTGCTTGACATCGACGATCGAGGGATCGACGGGCACATCCGGCCGGGCCCACAGTTCGCGATGGTTCGTCGCGAGATCAGTCACGTAGATGCTCGGCGGCTCGTTGAAGCTCGAGTAGGTGATGAACGCCTCGGTGCGATCGTCGTTGGTCACGACGCCCGCGCTGCCGATGCCCGGCAGTTCGACCTCGCCAAGGGGCTTGCCACTGAGATCGAACCGCTCGATCTGCGAGTGCGCCTTGTAGTTGTAGGAGGCGACGAGCATGCCGCGCGCCGTGCTCACGCCTTCGAGCACGGCATCCTCGCGCTGCGGGATGACGACTTTCCAGTGGTCGCGGCCGGGGTTGTTGAGATCGACGGCGTAGACCTGCGAATTGGGCGCATCGAGCGTGGTGACCATGTAAAGCGTGTCGCCGTAGACGCTGCCGCTGAAGGTCGCCTTGGCGCCGACGGAGATTTCGCGCCGCTCGAACTCGCCGGTGCGCTGCCACTTGTCAAAGTCGATGCACCAGATGTCGTTGCTGTTCGTGCCCGTCCAGTAGATGAGCATCATCCAGCGGCCGTCGCGGCTGAGCCACGCGCCCGGGCCCCACGTCTGGTCGTACTGCTCGAAGAGGATCGGGTCCTGTCGGTGATGCTGGCCGAGCGTGTGAAACTTGATCTGCGTCGAATAGGCGTCCTTGGGGTCCTTGAGGCACTCGTAGAGAAACCCGGATGAATCCGGCAGCCACGACACGCCGCCGGCGCGATTGGGAATCTCTTCCGCAAGCCACTTTCCCGTGTCCACGTCCATCACATACAGGGTCGGCAACTCGTTGCCGGCATAGCCCAGGCCGAAAGCCATGAGCGAACCGTCGTGGTTCGGCGCGGTCCAGTCGAGCGAGACGAGGCCCTTGTCATCGAGCTTGTTGGGATCGAGCAGGACGCGAGGCTCGCCGTCGAGCCCATCGCGCACGTAGAGGATGGACTGATTCTGATCGCCGCGCCGCTCGCGGTTGAAGTAGCGGTTGCCGTAGGATTGCGGCGCGCCGATGGAATCGACGCTCATGAGTTCGGTGATGCGCTGCTCGAGCGCCGGCCGGCCGGGCAGGTTGTCGAGGATGCTGCGGGTGTAGGCGTTCTGCTCGTCGGTCCACGCGCTGACGCGCTCGTCGAGTTCCTTGGCCCTGGCAGCGTCGGCCTCCTCGAACATGATGCCGCCTTCGAGCCAGCGGTACGGGTCTTCGACCTTGGTGCCGAAGTACTCGTCGGTCACGACCTCGCGCTCCGACTGCGGCGGAGCGGCGGCGAGGAGCACCGCCAACACCACGAGGGAAGTGGCGGCGAGCATGGGCCGACGATGGCTCGAGTCGATCAGCGGGAAACGGATGGACATGATTCCTCCCGGCGGCAGAGCCGCATGCAGGGTGATTGGCAGAGATTCAATCGTACCCCCCACGGTTGGCCAAAGTTGCGGCGGGCTTGTCCGTTAGAAATGTAGTTCTCAATTCAATGGATTCCCGAACCGCGTGGACCCGGCGGCAGTCCAATGGGTACAGGCAACGCGACGCATGAATACACAAGACCAGACCGACGAGCAGCTGCTCGGGGACTTTGCCGAGGGCAACCACGCCGCGCTCGGTGACCTCGCGCATCGGTACGAGTCGATGATGCTCGGCCTGGCGTGCGGCCTGCTCGGGCAGGACCGGTCGCTCGCCTGCGATGCCGTGCAGGACGCGTGGGTGCGCGTCATCAGGCACGGCTCGGAGTTTCGACGGGAGTCAACGGTGAAGACGTGGCTGTATCGAATCACGATCAACTGCTGCAAGGACGTGCAGCAGAAGTGCAGACGATACGGGCGGCCGCTGGCGCTCGCCCATGAGTCGACTTTGCCTGGAGCGGATCCGAACCGAGCGGAGGATGCTGATCGTCGCCATCGCCTCAACGAGGCGCTGATGGCCCTGCCGGCCAACACGCGCACGCTGCTGCTGCTTTGCTACCAGCAGGGCCTGACTCACACGTTCGCGGCTGATGTGCTCGGCATCCCCGTCGGCACGCTCAAATCGCGTCTGAACGCCGCGCTCCATGAACTGAGACAACGCCTCCAAAGCGAGGTTGCCCCATGACGGAATCTGATCACACTCAACTCGAAAAGGACCTCGCGGCGATGACGCAGTACACCGGTCCGGCAACTGAATTGTGGCGCCGCGCGCTCGAGGATCCGCACACGACCGTGGCCCGCGCGATGCGCTTTCGCACCTGGTGTGATCGGGTGTCTGGCGCGAAGTGGCAGTGGATTCAGGTCGCGGCGCTGCTCATCGTCGGCTGCGGTGTGCTGTGGCTCGCGCTGGCCCAATCGCTGAGCCGATCTGGGGACGCTTCGTTCACGATAAATGATGGTTTCGTCACGCAAGGCAGTGCGTACCGATACAAATCACCAGGCGATGCGGGGCCGCCACAGGCCGCGAATTCGATGCTTGGCGACATTCCGGTGCTCGGCCAGACGTTCGACAAGTCGGTTCGCGACCGCTCGGCGGGCTTTGAAGGCGCCGGCAAGAACGGGACGATCGGACTCGAAGGCGGTCTGTCGCCGTTCCAGAGCGAATGGGGCGGCGTAGCTTCCAGCATGGCACCGACGCAGGGTGAGTCGTCTGCGCCGCGCCAAGTCGTCCGCAAGGCCGCCGTCGAACTGCATACCAGGGACGTGCGCGCTGCATTCGTCAAGGTGCAGATGCTCGTGAGCGAGGCGGGTGGCGAGTACATCGAGCAGTCCGCCATCTCCGGCCAGGACGAGCAGATGCAGGCGGACCTGACGCTGCGCATCTCGGCGAGCCGTGTGAGCGAAGTCCTCAATGCCCTGCGCGGCATAGGCGAAGTCATCTCCCAGCAACTCAGCGGCGAAGATGTCACCGCCCAGGCGGTCGACATCGAAGCACGCCTGAGCAACGAGCGGCGCGTTGAAGCCGAACTGCTCGACCTACTCGAATCGCGCAAGGACGCCGAACTCAAGGATGTGCTCGAACTCCGTCGCAACATCGGACAGGTGCGCGAACAGATCGAGCGCCTCGTCGCTCAGCAGCAGCACCTGTCGCATCTCGTCTCGCTGGCCACGGTGCTGGTGATCATCCGCCACGAGGGGCAGCCGGAACCGGAACCCGAGCACACCGGGATCGGCGCGTACTTCGCCAGGGTCATGGGCGCCGCATGGGAATCGGGAATCACCGGTCTGGCCGACTCGGTCGCGTGGATCGCCTCAACACTGCTCGGCGGCCTGATCTGGTGGTCGATCGCGGGAATCGCACTGTGGGCGGCATGGCGGAAGTACCGAACGCTGCGAGCAAGGCCGCAATCCGAGCCCCGTCCGTGAGGGAGGGTGTTGGACAATCAGGCAGATCCACTCCCCTGCCACTGCAATCACAGCTCGTAGGGTCCGCCGTGCGGACCGCGGGTGCGGTATCGACCCGTCGATTCACCGGACGGCCAAGTGGCATCAGCGATGCCAAACGTGCATCGTGAGTGCAACACAATTGTCCGCCGCACTCCACCGCGCGGTCCGCGCGGCGGACCCTACCCACATGGCGCGGCACACATCGGCAGTCAACGGGGATCGCCCGCAGGCGGGATCTCCACCAGGCTTGGATCAATCCGTTGCAATCGCACGAGCAGATACTCCGCCTCGCGCCGCGTGAGGCCGGCGCCGAAGTGTTCCTTGGAAAAGCCCGATCGACACTCGAGCCAGCCCCCGCGCGACGATGAGTCGCCGCGATCGTTGCCGGTCGTGAAGCTCTCGAAATACCCGAGGCTCGTGCGCAGCGAAATCGGGCCGTACTTTTGGCGATCAATGATCCGCTGAGAGCGCCACAGCGGGGAACGATTGCTCACGACGATTTCCGAATTGCTGATCTCGATGATCTGCCTTCCCCAGCGCGACCAGACGAACGAGAACACGCAGAGCAGTCCCCCTGGGATCCAAATGCAGAGCCAGATACTCAGGAATGCGATGACCGCAGGCGCATCGGTGTCGTCACTCGATGCGCTGGATCCTCCATTGAGTGATGCGATGGTCCGCCACAGGAAGTACACTGCGGCCCCCAGGCTGACAGCCCACAGCAGTAGCCATGCAGACATGAACGACTGCACGAATTGACTTGATCTCGCAGGAATGGTGACTCGCAGTCCGTCCGCATTTCGCTGGAGGACGAAGCGGCCGTCGGTAGGAGACAGAGAGCCATCCTCCCCCGATTCTCCTGACGCTTGCATTTCATTCCCTTCTACCACGGGCGCGCGCCGCGACAATTCGGGAGCGAACTCCAGAAGCTGCGACAGAATGGTCTCCGCTCGGGGACGATCAACCTCCGGTCCGAAGAAGACGGTGCTCGCTCCATACTGAAATGCCAGCGAACCTCCATTGTCAGGGTTGTACCCATCATCTTCCAAAGTGTCCGGGACGTCTTCGTGTACGCGCAAATCTCCGACGTACTTCCGTCGGTACCTTTGGTGTCTGGATCGCCCCAGGAATGAATACTCGATCGAGACGAAATCTTCGTCGATCGTCAGAGACTGATATCTGCATCCCCCTCGCGCCGAGGCGTAAGCGAGGATTCCACCTCCGACGAAGAAGAAGAGAGAGCCGCCGATGCGCACCACGTAGGCAGCAGCCGGGTCTTCGGGTTGGACGCCCTCGGCCTCGATGCGGTTCGCGTCGCCGACGGGCGACAGAAGAATGAGCATGGGCCCGACGACTGCAAAGAGAAGGCAGAACACCGCAGCCCCTGCGGCCCATGGCCGACTGACGCCGAAGTTCCAGGTTCGGCTTCGTCTCCTCGATACGTCGGGTTGAGCACCATCTGTCGCCATTGCCTTGCTCCCAGGCGCGAGTCAGCCCCTACTTCCCCTCCAACCAATTCTCCGCTGCCGCCGCTTCAACCTTCAACGGCACGCGCAACTGCATCGCTGACTCCATCCGCTCCACCACAAACGGCAGGACGCGCGGCACATCCTGCTCCGGCACCTCGAACACCAGTTCATCGTGGATCTGCAGGAGCATGCGCGCGGCGGGGAACCTGGCGGGCAACTGGCGGTGGAGATCGATCATCGCGAGTTTGATAAGATCGGCCGCGCTGCCCTGCACTACGGAGTTGATCGCGATCCGCTCGCCCAGCTGCCTCTCGTTGGGGTTGCGCGAGGTGACCTGCGGCACGGCGCGGCGGCGGCCGAGCATCGTCTCGACGTATCCCAGCCGGTGCGCCTTGGCCACGCACTCCTGCAGGAAGACATCGATGCCCGGATAGCGGGCTTTGTAATCGGCGATGATCCGCGCGGCCTGCTCATTGCTCACGCCCTGGCCCAGCCGGCGGGCGAGACCGAAGGCGGTGATGCCGTAGATGATGCCGAAGTTGACCATCTTGGCGCTGTTGCGCTGCTCGCGCGTCACGCTGCCCGGCTCGACGCCGTGCACGTAGGCCGCCACTGCGGTGTGAATGTCCTGATCGCTGCGGAACGCCTCGATGAGCCCCTCATCCTGCGACAGGTGCGCCAGCAGCCGCAACTCGATCTGCGAGTAGTCCGCCGTGATGAGTTGATACGCCGGCGGCGCGACAAACGCAGCGCGGATCTGCCGGCCTACATCGGTGCGGATCGGAATGTTCTGCAGGTTCGGATCGCTCGAACTCAATCGCCCCGTCGCCGCGACGGTCTGGTTGAACGACGCGTGGATGCGGCCGGTGTCGGGACTGATGCACTCCTTGAGCGCGACGAGGTACGTGTTGACGAGTTTGGTCAACTGGCGGTATTCGACGATGAGTTGCGGGATCGGGCTGTCGATGTTCGGGTCGGCCGCGAGTTTCTCGAGCACCTCGATGTCGGTCGATGGGCCGGTCTTGCCCTTCTTGAGGATCTTGAGACCGAGGCCCGGCGGATCAGCCGTCGAAGCGTTGAACAGGGCCGCGGCGAGTTGCTTGGGAGAATCGGGGTTGAACGCGTGCGGCGCGGCGTCGATCAGGCTCTGCCGCAGGCTGTCGATGCGCTTTGCCAGCAGTTGGCGCTGCTGGTCGAGAATGTCGGGATCGACACGGATGCCGCTGTGCTCCATCGCCGCGAGGACTTCAACGAGGGGCATCTCGACCTCGTCGAAGAGTTTGCGAAGTTTCATCGCCGCCAGTTGCGGTTCGAAGCACTCCCAGAGGCGCAGCGTCACATCCGCATCTTCCGCGGCGTATTCGGTTGCGAGCTCGAGCGGCACTTCGTCAAAGCACTTCTGCGGCTTGCCGCGCGCGGCGTGGCCGATGAGATCGGAAATGGGGATGCAGTGGTAGTGCAGCAGCGCCTGCGCGAGCGGGTCGAGGCCGTGGCTGGGCCGGCTCGAATCGACGACGTAACTGGCGATCATCGTGTCCACCGCCATGCCGCGCAGTTCGATCCCCGCCTGGCGGAAGATGATCCAGTCGTACTTGATGTTGTGCCCGCACTTGGGCTTGCTCGGATCGACAAGAATCGGCCGCAGGCGCTCCAGCACCATCGCAGCATCAAGATGCGTACCCGGCTCGGGCGAGCGCACCGGGATGTACCAGCCGCTGCCGGCCTCGATGCTCAGGCAGACGCCGCAGAGTTGAGCGCGCATGGGGTCGATTCCGGTCGTCTCGGTGTCGATGGAGATGATCGGCGCGCTCGCGAGGCGCTTGATCACTTCATCGAGTTGTTTGAGAGTGCGCACGCATTCATACTTGCCGCGCTTGGTCTCGCGCCGGGCCTGGTGGTCGGAGCGCTCTTCATCGACCAGGTGCGAGAAGAGCCCGCCGGGCTCGGCGGCAGGCGCTTTGGGCGGCGCCTTCGCGGCAGGCGCTGCCTCCTCAGCCTCCGCACCCCCCACCACCGCGCGCAATTCATCCTGCAGCCGGTTGAAGCCGAGTTCCTTGAATGCGGCAAGCACCTGCTGCACCGGAATCGCCTCGACGCGCACCGCGGCGCGATCGAGATCAATATCCAGCGGCACATCGCGCCGCAGCGTGACCAGTTCGCGGCTCATGGGCAGCATTTCACGGGCCGCCTCGATGTTCTCGCGCCGCTTGCCCTTGATCTCTTCGAGGTTGGCCAGCAGGTTGTCGAGCGTGCCGTACTCGTGGATGAGCTGGGCCGCGGTCTTGGGGCCGATGCCCTTGACGCCCGGCACGTTGTCCACCGTGTCGCCCATAAGCGCGAGCATGTCGATGACCTGGGCCGGCGTGATGCCCTTCTTGTCCAGCAGCGTCTCGACGGTGATGAGTTCGTCCTTGTGCACGTCGGCGATCGCCACGTGATCATCGAGCAACTGCTCAAGATCCTTGTCCTTGGACACGATGCGGATGTGCAGATCCGGCTGCTCGGCGCGCAGGTGCGTCACAAGCGAGGCGATGACATCATCGGCTTCGAACGTCTCGACGCCGAAGACTGGAATGCCGAGCATCTCGGTGAGTTCGATGCAGCGGCTCGCCTGCGGGCGGAAGTCCAGCGGCGGCGGCTCGCGATTGGCCTTGTACTCCGGGTAGATCGTTGAGCGAAACGTCTCGCGATCGCCGGACTTGTCCATCGCCACGATGAGGTAGTCGGGCTTGTACTCGCGCAGCACCTTGAGGAGCATGCCGACATAGCCGAACGTCGCGTTGGTCGGCTCTTTCGTGACGGGCGAACTCATGCCGGTGCGGATGGCGTGGTAGGCACGAAAGAGCTGCGCGAAGTAGTCGATGATGTAGAGGGTCTTAGTCATGTCTGTCTGCGACTGCCTTGCGCACGCGTTTGCAGAATCGGGGAAAGTGCTCATTGGCAAATTGAGAGAGATATGCCGCCCCCTCCGCGCTGAGCGATACTTTCGTCGCACCCCAAGTGCCATAGAGGTTGGGCGCGGCAACTCTTGACACCGGCGTCCAGTCGCCTGGCAAATCACTCAATAGGGGCCTGATGATGCTCACAAGTGTCTTTGCTCGCGCCGAATCTCTTCGCGCCTGTTCACTCCAAGCAACGCATCCAACCAGTCTATCATTGCGCACTTCGATGTACAGACTCCCTGTACCATCGATACCACCACAATCTCGTTGCGGTCCGTCGAACCCAAGCCGCCAGTTCATCACTGCGTTATTTGTGCCGCTCCAAATGGACCAATGGTTCTGCTCCGCCGCCGGCAGCCAGTTTCGCAAGTGCTCATAGGCCGCATACCACCAATCAAATCTACGGTAGCCGAGCTTACTCGCACATCGGCTGTTGCTCTCAGCCAATTGGGCGAGTGCGAAGCAATGTTCGCGCCGAAGCTGCTCATCGTGAAGCGCCTCCAGATATGCTGGAAGGAGCGCGCGACGGAGACACTGTGGCTGAAGCAATTCGACCATGTGGTTCAAGCGGAAGTGCACTGCGCGGTGGCCTTCGCCTTTCCATCTGTCTGGCCCGTCAAGAAACTCCGCTCCCCCAAGGGTTACGAAATATACCCTGTCGGCCGCCTGAGAATGGCGCGATGTGCGAAGGCACTGATCTTCGTGGCCGCCTGTGCCATCCACCTTGTACTCCATCACAATTCGCCGTGTGGTTCCTTCCGCGTGTAATGTCACGACTAAGTCTGTCACACACCCCGGCGCCAACTTGAACTCGTGCTGAACCTCGACATGACTGATCTGATGGGGATGCAGGCCACTGCCGTCCGGCCAATTCCAGAGGGCGGCTCCAATCGCCTTGCTGCACTCGTCATCAGCTCGCAGACACGCGGCAAGAGTCCCGCTGTGGACGCGCTCCAGCGAGTACCCGACGGCATAAACGTAGTTCTGGGAGGAGACGTTGCGCTGAAGGCGCTCGGCAATACCTTCGATGCGTCCTCCGCCGTGAGTCGAACTCTCCACAGTGTTGCCCGTCTCGCTCATTCGTGCGCTTCTTTCGCCCCTGCCGGGGCTCCGCTTAATAAGAATGGCTTCCACGGGTTTCGCTCGCTTCGCATCGCTCCACCCGTGGCTACACTCTGCGACCCCTCCGGGGCCAAATCCGGATTCCAGGATTCGCTCATTTCGCCGTCGCTTCCTGGTACAGGGATCGGAGGCGCAGTTCCATCGCGCCGGTGAGCTCGACCTGACGCCGGGCCATGACGGTCCGCGCGACTTCGATGAACTTGTCGATGCGATACGATCGCGCGCCGTCGTCCGTCAGCCAGGTAAATGGGGCGATGCAGGTCGGCGGCGGCGCGGTCGAGGCGAGCATGGCGCCCGTGCCGATGACGCTGCCGGTCATGAGGCGCGTGCCGATGGCGGTCTTGGCGTGGTCGCCGATGATCGAGCCGAGGAACTGCATGCCGCTGCGCCGGTTCGAGCCACCCACGCGCTGGCGGACGACGACTTCGCCGTAGGTATTGAGCAGGTTGCTGTTAGTGGTGCCGGCGCCGAGGTTCACCCACTGGCCCAGCCACGAGTCGCCGAGGTGGCCGTCGTGCGCCTTGTTGGCGTAGCCCTGGAAGATGGTCGCGCCGACCTCGCCGCTGACCTTGCACCACGGCCCGATGGCCGTGTTGGCCTTAACGATGGCGCGATCGAGCACCTGGCTGTGCTCGCCGATGTACGCCGGCCCGATGATCGTCGCGCCCGGGCGCACGAGCGCAAACGCGTCGAGCACAATCGGGCCGTGCTCAACATCAAGGATGGCGCCGGGCATGACGCGCGCCGTGGGGTCGATGAGCAGCGGCCCATCGCCGACGCGGATCACGCGATCAATGCGATCCTCGACTGGCCGAATCGGGCTGCCCAGCAGATCCATGTGCAGCACGCGAGGCAGCGCCGCGATCACCTCCCACGGCCTGCGCAGCAGAAAGCGGCTGTCGTGCTCGAGCCGCTCAACGTCTGGCGGCAACTGCCCCGTCTTGAACAGCGATGCCGCGTCGGCCCGAGTCAGTTCCGCCGCCACGACGTGGCCGCTGTCGCCTTCGACCAAGGCCTGGCCCAGCCGCAGTTCAAAGCGCACGGCTGGAAAAACCCAGCGTCCATTCACGCAGAAGAATGTCTCGTCAGGCGGCAGGACATTGACGGCCACCCCGGTCTCAACCGCTGTCACGGCCTCGAGTTCCTCAGGGGCCCACACCGCTGCGAGCCCCGGCTCCCACTGCCCCTGCAGGCGCTCCCGCGTCGTGAGCATTCCGGTTCGCACCTCGAAGCAGGCGCGCAGGTCGGTCATTGGCGTCAGATCGACCGCGTCGGGGCCGCAGTGCGGCCAGGCGCGATCGTCAAAGATAATCATTCGGCTCATGGCATGAGCATCGCGGGCTGCGCTCCAATGGCAACCGGCGAGCGCTGAATTGCTGATGAATCAGCGAGGCAGGCCGAGGCGCGGGTGAGACTGGAAGCCGAAAAGGCCCGACAGGCGATTGAGAGCCCATCCCACCGGGACCGCGATGACCGCCGAGTAGCAGACCGTCAGAAACGCGTGGACGAGTTCATCCGACGCCACCCAGAGGATCACGTGCTCGCTGTCCACGCCGGCGTAGATGATCCGCCGCATCGTGAGCAGAAAGACCGCCGGCACCAGCGCGCAGGCACCGGCCAGAAACGTCAGCAGCCCGGTGTGCAGCGGGTGCTTGCGGTAGACCAGGCCGCGCAACTGGATGGTCAGCGCCGCGCCGAGCAGGAAACCCAGTGCGTAAGGCCCGGCGACGGTTACGGCGCGGCCATCCACCGTCGGGTACTGCGCCAGCAGGTCGGCCAGCAGGCCCAGGATCAGCGCCGCCCAGCGCACCGCGTGCGTCGGCCCCATCATCGCGATCCACACCATGAGTATGAGCGCGAAACTCGGCGCCACCGCGCCCTCGCCCATGCGCAGCAGCGGCTGCAGCCCGGTGTCGAGCGCCAGGAAGACATAGGCGAAGAAAGCGAAGACCGTCCAGCGCATCAGTTCTCGCCTCCATCCGAGGCGCCGGAGCGCGGGATCTTCAGATCGACGACGGCAATGTCATCGAGGTTGACCTCGGTCCGCACGGTGATCGTCACGAACAGCGGCGCCTGGTCCTTGGGAACGACTTCTTCAATCACGCCGATGATCGGTCCGGTGTTGAGTTGCCGCAGATCGGGGTCGCGATAAACCACGCGCTGGCCCACGCTCACGGGCGAGTGCTCATCCTGGCCGACTTTGCCGATGTCGCCGATGAACGCGCCGTCGCCGGTGGGCTCGAGCGTGCAAGCGACGGAATTCTCGAAGGCGCCGTCCTCGGCGATGACCAGCGCCGAGATGCTGCCGAAGGCCCGCGAGGTGATGGGCGTGATGGTGGATGAGCGCGGGCTGACGGCCGAGACGCGCCCGACGAGTTGATAGCCTTCGTAGAGCGCCAGCGAGCCGACGCGCACGCCCGCCGAACTGCCCAGCCCGACCTTGAAGAGATCCGCTTTGCCCAGCGATTCGGCGACGCGCGAGGCGGTCACGTAGCGAAACGACGGATCGAGCGCCTGCAGACCCTGGAGTCGCTCGAGTTGCGCCTTGACCTGGGCCAGGCGCGATTCGAGTTGATAGATGCGCGACTCCTGCTCCTTGTTCTTTGCTTCGAGCGCGATGATCTGGGGCGCCCGCTCGTCGAGGCGTTCGGGCACGGCGCGGATCATCATGCTCAGTTTGCTCAGCGGCGCGCTGACGGGAATGGTGAGTTCGCCGAGGCGGCCGCCTAGCCAGTTGGTGAAGGCGGGCGGCAGAAAGCAGGCGATCAGCATCACCGCGACGGCTGTGTAGAAGGAGCGGTTTGGCGCAGAGTGGTTCATCGCTGGGCCATCGTCACCGTTCACAGTCGGTGCGCGGGTTTCGAAACGTTGCAGCAGGCGCCTCGGCCGGGCCGGTCATCCCTCGTCGAGGTTGGACTCCATCGTGCCCTTCCACTCTTCGAGGTTCTCGAGGTAGATGCTCGTGCCCTTGGCCACGCAGGTGAGCGGGTCGTCGGCGACGCGCACATCCAGCCCGGTCGCGTTGGCGATGACGACATCCAGGCCGCGCAGCAAGGCGCCGCCGCCCGCGAGGCAGATGCCGTTCTCAACAAGGTCGGCCGCGAGTTCCGGCTCGGCGCGCTCGAGCGTGCGTGTTACCGCCTCGATGATGGCGCTGATGGGCTCCTGCAGGGCTTCGCGGATCTCTTCGCTGGTCACGACCGTCTTGCGCGGCAGGCCGGCGATCATGTCCCGGCCCCGCACTTCCATGGTCATTTCTTCGCCCACCGGCGCCGCGGTGCCGATTTCGATCTTGATGCGCTCGGCACTCTGCTCGCCGATCATCAGGTTGTACGTCTTCTTCATGTGGTTGATGATCGCCTCGTCGAGATCATCACCCGCGACGCGTACCGACTCGCACACCGCGATGTCGGCCAGCGACATGATGGCCACTTCGGTCGTGCCGCCGCCGATATCCACGATCATGCTCGCGGTGGGCTCGACGATGGGCAGTCCGGCGCCGATGCCCGCCGCCATGGGCTCTTCGACGAGGTAGACCCGTCGTGCTCCCGCGCGGATGGCCGAGTTGAGCACGGCCTGCTTTTCGACGGCGGTGATCCCCGAGGGGATGGCGATGACCACGCGCGGGCCGAGGATGTAACGGGCCTTGCCGTTCACCTTGCGGATGAAGTACGACAGCATGGCCTCGGTGATTTCGAAGTCGCTGATGACGCCGTCCTTGAGCGGGCGGATGGCGGTGATGGACCCGGGCGTCTTGCCGAGCATCTCTTTGGCCATCCAGCCGACCGCGTTGCCGTTTTGCAGGACGCGGTTGGTGCCGCGCTTGACGGCGACGACGGAGGGCTCGTTGAGCACGATGCCCTCGCCCCGGACGCAGACGAGCGTATTGCACGTCCCCAGGTCGATGCCCATATCAACGCTGAACCAGCCAAGAAGTTTGTCAAATGACACGCGCAGCCACACCCTTCAAGCGGTCGATGGACGCTGCAGAGCAACCGCGGGCGGCGCACACCGCCCCCGGATCACCCTCTGACAAGCATTTCGGCATCGATTCGCCCAAGCCTTGACATTATAGGCCATTGGCGGACTGCTATCGAAATCCCCGATGGCCCATACAATAATGATGACACCGCGCAACTCGCGCTTCTCTCGCCCTTCCCGGGCCCGCACGAACGTGAAACGGCGACGATGAACTGGAGTGCCGTTCAATGACCAAGCCCGCCATGACCACTGACGCGAGCCCCGCTCCCGGGGTTGGCTCGACCGGCGAACACGCGGAGACGCCGGCCCAGGTGGCCGATACGAGGATAAACGGCGCTGCCGTCGAGCGCGCCGCGAAGGAGAGCCCCCGGATGTGGCCCGACGAGGCCGACCCGCGCCGCAAGAAGGTCCCCGAAGGCCTCTGGATGCGCTGCGTCGCCTGCAGCCAGATGATCTACCGCAAGCAGATGGAGGCCAACCTCCACGTCTGCCCGCAGTGTCAGCACCATTATCGCATCGGCGCCGCCCGGCGCGTCGAGCAGTTGTGCGACCCGAGCACCTTCGAGCCGATGGATGAGCACCTCACCAGCCGCGACCCGCTGCACTTCACCGATCTCAAGCCCTACCCCGATCGCCTCAAGGCCGAGCAGGAGCGCACCGGCCGCTCTGAAGCGGCTCTGACGGGCTCGGGGTACATCCACGGCCGGCGCGTCGTGCTCGCTGTTCTCGATCTCACCTTCATGATGGGTTCGATGGGCAGCGTGGTCGGCGAGAAGGTGACCCGCGCCATCGAACGCGCCACCGAGCAGGACTGGCCTCTCATCATCGTCAGTTCATCCGGCGGCGCCCGCATGCAGGAATCGACGCTCTCGCTCATGCAGATGGCCAAGACTTCGGCGGCGCTGGCGCAGTTCGACGACGCCGGCGGGCTCTACATCAGCGTGCTGACCGACCCGACGACCGGCGGCGTGACGGCGTCGTTCGCCATGCTCGGCGACGTGATTCTTGCTGAACCGGGCGCGCTCATCGGCTTCGCCGGGCCGCGCGTCATCCAGCAGACGATTCGGCAGGACCTGCCCGACGGCTTCCAGCGCGCCGAGTTTCTCAAAAAGACCGGCTTTGTCGATCGCGTCGTGCCCCGCGGCGAACTCCGCCGCGAAATCAGCCGCCTCATCGACTACGGCGGGAAGTGATCGCATCGGACGCTGCGCCGCGGCACGCCTGAAATCGTGGCGCGGCGCGTCCATAATCCTTCTCATTGAGAAGCCAACCCCGACCCACAACCTGGTCTGGAGCGTTGCTCGCCGGCTTGCTGCACGCGGCGGTGTTTGCGCTGGCGTTTCCGCCGTATGACCTCTGGGCGCTTGCGTACGTCGCGCCCATTCCCGTCGCGCTGCTGGCGCTGCGCACTTCGAGCCGAACCAGGGCCGTGCTGAGCGTGTGGCTCATGTCCACGCTTTCCTGGCTGTGGGTGCAGCGCTGGCTCATCGACGTGACCGGCCCGGGCTATGTTCTGCTGGCCATGGCCCAGGGGGCCTTCCCCGCTCTATTTGTGTGGATGCTCGCCACGCTGCGACCGCGCGGCCGGCGGCCGGCGGTGCCCGGCCTGACCAACGTGCTGCTCGTGCCGCTGCTGTGGGTGGGCACGGAGATGCTGCGCGGCTCGCCGATCTTCCTCACCGGTTATCCGTGGTTTCTTCTCGCCCATCCGCTCATCGCCCAGCCTGTTCTCTGCCAGGGCGCCGACCTGCTGGGCACGTACTTTGTCAGTTTCACCGCGGCGATGTTCGCCGGCCTGCTCGCCGATGTCCTCACGCTGCCGCTGTTTCGCGGCGGGCGCCTCACGCTGACGGTGCGCGTCTCCCTGGCGCTCTTCGTTGCGGCGCAGGCGTTCGTGCTCGGCTATGGGCTGTATCGGCTTGGCCAGACTGATCACATCGTGCGCGAAGCGCCGGCTGTCACCATCGCCGCCGTGCAGACAAACCTGCCGCAGAACAACAAGCAGATGTGGACGCTCGAGCAGCAGTTCGAGGACTTCGCGCACTTCATCGAACTCACGCATCTGGCTGCGGAGCCGGACACCGGCCGCGCGCAGGCCGACCTTGTCGTCTGGCCGGAGACGATGGTGCCCGGGCTGGCGCTCAACGTGGAAGTCATGCGCGAAACGCGGCGCTTCGAGCAGCAGATCGGGCGGCCCCTGCGCAGCGTCACCTTCTTTCACGACGCGCTGGCCGAACTGGCTCGCTCGCTGGGCGCGCCGCTGCTCGTGGGCGCCTCGGCGGTCAACAACCTTCAATACTCCACGGAGACCAAAACGGACGCGCAGGGCAACGAGACGATCACGCCGGACTGGAAGTGGGACGCCCGCTACAACTCCGCGCTCGTCTTCGATTCCCAGGGGCGGCTCTCGGATATCCGCTACGACAAGATCCACCGCACACCGTTTGGCGAGGTGATTCCGATCGCGCACCGCTGGCCGGCGGCGCAGCAGTGGCTGCTCAACCTCGGCGCCAACGGCATGAAGTTCGACCTGGCCGCCGGCCGCGACTTCACGCGGCTCGAGGTCCCGTTGCAGCGCCAGGCGCGCGACCGCATTCTCGTGGGCACGCCGATCTGCTTTGAGTCCACCATGCCCTACGTCTGCCGGCTGCTCGCGCATCCCGACGGACAGCCTCCGGCGGATGTGCTCGTCAACCTGACCAACGACGGCTGGTTCGGCTCGATCTACGGCGGCCGCGAGCAGCACCTGCAGGTCGGCCGGTTCCGCTGCATCGAGAATCGCGTGCCGATGATCCGCGCCGCCAACACCGGGGTGAGTGCGGCGATCGACTCGGCCGGCCGGCTCATCCAAGTGGGCCCCAACATCCCCGCCGGCCAGCCGACGTGGAACGCCGAGGGCGTTATGATGGCCACTGTTCGATTGGACCACCGCCGGCCGCTTTACGGGCGGCTCGGCGATGCCTTCGGGTGGTGCTGCCTGGCGGCCAGCGCGGCGCTGGTCGTCTGGGCCGTCGTCGCCGGGCGGCGGCGCAAGGCAAAAGGAGATCAGACGTCGTGATGGCGCAGCGTTGGTTGATTTCGATCGTCGGAATCTCGGCCGTTGCAGCGTTCGTTCTCAGCGGCTGCGCTCCCACGGCGGGTGTACCCGTGATCGGCCCTGAGTATCAGTCGCTGAGCAGCGACATCGCCGGCCAGCGCGATCTGCGCCGCCGCGCGATCAGGTATCTCAACGAGATGCGCAAAGACGAGTATGCGCTCTACCGCGCCAACGCGATCGAAGCGCTGCAGGCCGACCCGGAACTCGGCAAAGTCGCCGCCCGCGAGGGGCTTGAAGACGCCAACCTCGCCGTGCGCTTTGTCGCGGCGATGGCCATCGGTCAGCACCAGTATTCCGATGCGGCGCCGCTTGTGCACGCCCTGCTCAGCGATGAATCCGCCTCGGTGCGCGCGGCCGCGGCCTTTGCGCTCAAGCGCAACGGCACGAACGTGAACCTCGGCCTGCTGGCGGAGATGCTCGAGGGCGACGACCCGCGCGCCGCCGGCAACGCGGCGCTCGTGCTGGGCGAATTGGGAGACCCCAGCGCGCTGCCCCTGCTGCGCGAGTCGATCGACTTCCACTCGCCGCACACGACACCGCCGCAGCAGCGCATCGTGCAACTCCAGATCGCCGAGGCCATGGCCAAACTCGGCGATCCGTTTGCGATTGCGCGCATCCGGGCTGAGTTGTACTCGCGCCAGCCCGAGCACGGCGAGATCATGGCGCTCGCGGCGACAATGCTCGGCCAACTCGACGCCACCCGAACAATCGGCGACCTGCGCAATATCGTCGCGATGTGGCGCCAGTATCGGCACAGCGCCGAAGTCCGCCTTGCCGCGCTCACGTCGCTGGCCCAGCTGGGCGAGCCCCAGCCGATCGAACTCGTGCTCGAATATCTCGGCCCGGGTTTCCGGGATTCGACCAGTTCTTCGGCGGTGGCCATCCAGAGTCAGGCGGCCCACGCGCTGGGCGAATACCCCGCGCCGCAGGCCCTGCCCCACCTGGCCCGGCTCTTTGATTCCAGCACCCAACTGCTGGTCAGGCTGCAGGCGGCAGCGTCGATCCTGCGGCTCACCGAGCCTCTGGGGCCGGGCGAGGGCCTGACGGAAACCGACGGGGGCCTGTTGACACCGGATGACTTGCAGTGATGATTAGAGTTACCGATTCCGGCCGGATGAATTCGGAGGCCACAAAGGTTTCGGTAGAGACGGCTGCCGGAGACGGCTCCTGAAAGGGCGCCCACCCGGCAGAAGACAGTTCGACGGATACGCTTCCCACCGGCACGCAGCCACGACACCCGTGCCGGGATGATGCGTCCAAACACCAGCGTTGCTTGGAGGATCGATCGTTGCACACGCTCACCAAGGTTTTCATAGTGCTTTGGGCCCTGCTCTCCGTGTTCATCATGGCCCTCGCTGTGCCGCTGGTCATGAACAACGACACGTGGAAGGCCCGCTATCAGGCGGAGAACGCCTCGCGGCTCGCCGCTGACAACAGCGCCAAACTCGCCAGCCAGCAACTCGATCTCGTCAACATCGCCAAGGCTCAATCCGAGTCGGCGCTCAACAAGATCATCGCCGGTCTCCGCGAGGACCTCGCGTCCCAGACCACGCGCATGGCCGACCTGCGATCCCAGCTGGCCACGGCCCGGCAGGAAAAGGACGCCATCCAGGCCCAGATCAACCGCCTCGCCGCCGCAGCGGAGACCAACGCGGACATCATCGAGACGCAGGGCGAAGAAATCACCCGCCGCCGCGACGAGTCGCTGCAGTTGATGTCCCGCTCGACCGAACTCGAAGACCAGCTTCGCGACACGCTCAGCCGCCTCGACGTCGCTCTCGACGCCCAGCGCACGCTGCAGGAGCAGATTCAGGAACTCGCCGAGCGCCTTCAGTCAGGCGGAACT
The DNA here is from genome assembly GCA_020852515.1 of Phycisphaerales bacterium. Taxonomy (NCBI): domain Bacteria; kingdom Pseudomonadati; phylum Planctomycetota; class Phycisphaerae; order Phycisphaerales; species Phycisphaerales bacterium. The sequence continues at coordinate 88,154 of JADZAS010000021.1, read as the reverse complement.
GGCGCCGAAACCGCTTCGACCTCCGAGGAGGTCACGCCGATTCCCTCTCCGCTGGTCAGTGGCCGCGTCATGAGCGTCCAGACCGGCGCCGACGGCAACCGCTACCTCGAGGTCAACCTCGGCTCGCGTGACGGCGTCTCCGAGAACATGAAGTTCCTCATCGCGCGGGGCGGCAAGTTCCTCGGCAACCTGATCATCACCAAGGTCGAACTGAACCGCGCCGTCGGCTTCGTTCAGCTCGAGCAGGACAAGGTCATGATCAACGACGAAGTTCGCGGCGGGCTCCGGGCCGGCCTCTGATCAATCGCTGACTCCACCGGACCCGACTTCTGGAGATCCACCATGACTCAGTTCAAAGGCGCCTCGCCGCGACGCGTATCCTCCGGGGGCAACCTCGACGTCTACACCGTGCTCGCCCTGGCCGGCGTGTTCTCGCTCATCGTCCTTGCCGGCACCCTCTGGATAAAGGGCGGCGAACTGGCCTCGACGAGCGGCGGCAAGGCTTCTCCCTGGACGATCATCAGCAAGTAATCACCCGCCGGACAGCCGGCCGGGAAACAGACTTTGGATGGGCTGCGCCTCAGGGCGCGGCCCATTTGCTTTCCAGGAGCCCCGCCGCGGCCCCGCCGCACTTGAACCCGCCCGCCTCTGGCGTACACTGTGCGGCTTACAAACCGGTGAAACGGCCCCCCATCCGCCCCACGTCGCCGCCCGCTCTGGCCGCGATCCCGGCGGAAACTCGAAGCGGTTTCGAGGCCCGGGCCCCAACTTCAGGAGCACCCAGACATGGTTCGTCTTCGTCTCAAGCGTTTCGGCCGGCGCCACACGCCCCGCTATCGCCTTAATGCCATGGATTCCCGCTCGCCCCGCAACGGCCGCGTGATCGAGGAACTCGGTTTCTTCGACCCGACCCACCGCGACGAGGCGCAGCAGATTCACTTCAAGACCGACCGCGTGCAGTACTGGCTCAGCGTCGGCGCGCAGCCCAGTGAGACGGTGGCTGGCCTGCTCAAGCGCATCGGCGTCGATCCCACGCCGGGCCAGAAGTACGCCGGCGCGGAATCGGCTGGCGCCTGAGGCGGCCGCCATGCGGATTGATGTGCTGAGCCTGTTTCCGGAGATGTTTGCGCCGGTCCTCAGCGCGTCGATTCCCGGGCGGGCTCACGCGGCGGGACTCGTTGAATTCAACCTCGTCAACATTCGAGACTACACGGAGAACAAGCATCAGAAAGTGGATGATCGCCCCTTCGGAGGCGGCCCAGGCATGGTGATGATGTGCCAGCCGGTGTGGGATGCGGTGCTCGCCGCCGAGCGGCTCGACCCCCGGCCGGCCACACGAATCCTCCTCACCCCGCAGGGCCGGCCCCTGTCGCAGGACATCGTGGCCGACCTTGCGACGCGGCAGCGGCTGCTGCTCATCGCCGGGCACTACGAAGGCATCGACGAACGGGTGATCGAAGAATTGCGGCCGATGGAACTGAGCATTGGCGACTACGTGCTCAGCGGCGGCGAACTTCCGGCTCTGGTCCTCATCGACGCCATCGTGCGACTCCTGCCCGGAGCGCTGGGCCACGAAGAGTCAGCCGAGCAGGACAGTTTCGCAGTATCGGAAGGCGGACAGCAGTTGCTCGACTGTCCGCACTACACCAGGCCCCGCGAGTGGCGCGGGCGGGAAGTGCCGGAGATTCTCCTCAGCGGTGACCACGGCGAGGTGGATCGATGGCGGATGGAGCAGCGAAAGACACGGACGGCCGAGCGACGGCCGGATCTGCTCAAAGGAAACAAAGACACGGCGACATGAGTCGCCCGGAGATACGACGAAGGGAAAGTGGCTCGCAAGACCCGGCTCTCGCCCGCGACAACGCTTGCGTCTCCACTTCCTCCTCAGAAAGGCCAGTGCCATGAACCAGCAGCAACTCCTCGCCAGCGTGGTTGAGAAACAGATCAAGACCGATCTTCCCGAGATCACCATCGGCGACACCATCGACGTGCACCGCCGCATCATCGAGGGCGAGAAAGAGCGCATCCAGGTCTACCAGGGCGTGCTCATCGCGCGCAACGGCAGCGGGATCAACGAGTCGATCACGGTCCGCCGCATCGTCTCGAACTCGGGCGTGGAACTGGTGATCCCGCTCAACTCGCCGCGCATCGCCAAGATTGAACTGGTCCGCCGCGGCGACGCCCGTCGATCGAAGCTGTACTTCCTCCGCGAGCGCGTCGGCAAGAAGCGCCGCCTCCGCGACCAGCGCCGCGGATTGCAGCGCCCCGGCGACGCGGAAGCCGAGACCGGCGCCGAAGCCCCGGCCGCCGCAGCTGGCGAGTGACCGACGTCGCGATCCAGCGCCCCGTTTAGCCGCCCCTCGGGGTCATGGGCCTCAGGGTCGAATGACGACCCAAAGGCTCTGACCCGGGGAGCCCGACAATCACTGAAGAGCAACGAACCCCTCCGGCAACACGCCGGAGGGTTTTTGCGTGATGATCGATGAACCTGCCGGGCCTGCGCAGAGCCTTGTGCCGACCTGCGCAGCGTCACTCCATCTCACTCATCGGCGGGCAGGTGCAGATGAGATTTCGATCCCCGTAGGGATTGTCAATCCGCGCCACCGGGGGCCAGAACTTCGCGTCGCGCAGCCACGCGGCGGGGTACGCCGCCTGCTCGCGGCTGTACGTGTGACTCCACTCGTCGGCGGCGACGACCTGGATCGGGTGCGGCGCGTGCTTGAGCGGGTTGTCGGCCTTGTCTGATTTGCCCTCTTCGATCGCGCGAATCTCTTCGCGGATCTGAATCAGCGCATCGCAGAAGCGATCGAGTTCGGCCTTGGGCTCGCTCTCGGTCGGCTCGATCATGAGCGTGCCGGGCACGGGGAAGCTCATCGTCGGCGCGTGGAAGCCGTAGTCCATGAGCCGCTTGGCGACGTCTTCGACCTTGATGCCGGCAGTCTTCTCAAAGCCTCGGAAATCGAGGATGAACTCGTGGGCCACGTGCCCGCCCACGCCGCTGAAGAGCACGTCGTAGTGCTCCTTGAGGCGGCTGGCCATGTAGTTGGCGTTGAGCATCGCCACCTGCGTGGCCTTGCGAAGCCCCGCGGCGCCCATCAGCGCGATGTAGACCCACGAAATCGTCAGGATGCTCGGGCTGCCGTAGGGAGCCGCGGCCACGGCGCCGACCGCGCGGCCGTCATCGGTCACCGGATTGCCGGGCAGGAAGGGCACGAGGTGCTGGGCGACGCCGATGGGCCCCATGCCCGGACCGCCGCCGCCGTGCGGAATGCAGAAGGTCTTGTGCAGGTTGAGGTGGCACACGTCCGCGCCGATGTCGCCCGGGCGGCACAGGCCGACCTGCGCGTTCATGTTCGCCCCGTCCATGTACACCTGCCCGCCGAACTCGTGCACCGCGGCGCAGATGTCCTTGACCTGAGGCTCGAACACGCCGTGCGTGGATGGATAGGTGATCATCAGCGCCCCGAGGCGGTCGGCGTGTGCCTTCGCCTTGGCGCGCAGGTCATTGAGATCGACGTTGCCATGCCGGTCGCACTCGACGGCCACGACGTTGAAGCCCGCGATGACGGCGCTGGCCGGATTGGTCCCATGCGCGGAAACGGGGATGAGGCAGACGTCGCGCCGCGTGTCGCCGCGCGACTCGTGATAGGCGCGGATGGCGAGCAAGCCCGCATACTCGCCCTGCGAGCCCGCGTTCGGCTGGAGCGAGACGGCGGCAAAACCCGTAATTTCGCACAGCCAGCGTTCGAGGTCGCTGAACAGCCGCGCGTAGCCGCGCATCTGGTCGGCCGGTGCGTACGGATGGATGTTGCCAAACTCGGGCCAGGTCACGGGCACCATCTCGCTGGTCGCATTGAGCTTCATCGTGCATGAGCCCAGCGCGATCATCGAATGCGCCAGCGACAGGTCGCGCGACTGCAGTTTGGTGATGTAGCGCAGCATCTCCGTTTCACTGTGGTGCGAGTTGAAGATGGGGTGCGCCAAATACGCGCTCGTGCGCTCGAAGGCGCCGAGTTTGAGCAGACCGCGGCTGCGTGCGGCGGCGAGCAGTTCGTCAACGCGCACATCGACGGGTTTGGCCGCGTTGCCGGTCAAAGCCGTGAGGATGTGGCGAACGTCATCGGGGCAGACCGTTTCGTCAAGCGTGATGCCGATCGTGTCGTCGCTGTAGAAGCGGAAGTTGATGCCCAGTTCGCCAGCGGCCCTGTGCACCGCAGACGCCGCGACGCCTGCACCCAATCGCACGCGCAGCGTGTCGAACACGGGGCCGTCGCCGAGCGTCTCGTGGCCGAGTTGCTCGACGCCGACGATCAGCGCCGCCGTCAGCGCGTGCACGCGCCCGGCGATGCGCCGCAGCCCTGCCGGCCCGTGATAGACCGCATACATCCCGGCCATGATGGCCAGCAGCGCCTGGGCCGTGCAGATGTTGCTCGTCGCCTTCTCCCGCTTGATGTGCTGCTCGCGCGTCTGGATGGCCATGCGCAGGGCCGGCTTTCCCGTGGCGTCGCGCGACACGCCGATAATGCGGCCGGGCATGCGCCGCACGTACTGCTCGCGCGTGGCGATGTACGCGGCGTGCGGGCCGCCCGCGCCCATCGGCACACCGAAGCGCTGCGTGCTTCCTACGGCAATATCAGCCCCGAACTCGCCTGGCGGCTTGAGCAGCGCCAGCGCCAGCGGATCGGCCGCCACCACGAGCAGAGCACCGTTTGCATGCACCGCCTCGGCCAGTTTCGAATAGTCCGCCACGCGGCCGTCCGTCGTGGGATACTGAACCAGCAGGCCGCATAACCCGGCCGAAAAATCGACTGCGCCGGGATCGCCCACCACAACGCGAATCCCCATCGAGCTTGCTCGGGTCTTGACCACCGCGATGGTCTGCGGGTGACAATGCTCGGCGACAAAGAACGACTTGCGCGTGCCGGACGCGCCGCCGGCGATGGCAAAGCACATCGCCATCGCCTCTGCCGCCGCTGTCGCCTCGTCGAGCAGCGAAGCGCCCGCCAGCGGCAGGCCGGTGAGGTCCGCGATCATCGTCTGAAAGTTGAGCAGCGCCTCGAGGCGCCCCTGCGAGATCTCCGCCTGATACGGCGTGTACTGCGTATACCACCCCGGATTCTCGAGGATGTTGCGCTGGATGACCGGCGGCGTGATGCAGCCGTGATAGCCCATGCCGATGAAGGACCGGTTCACCTTGTTCTGGCCAGCGATCGTGCGCAGCTCGGCGATGAGGTCGAACTCGCTCTGCGCTTCTTCGATCTTCAGCGGCCGGCCGAGTTGGATCGAATCCGGCACGATGGCGTCGGTCAGTTCATCGAGCGTGCGGCAGCCGAGGCGCTCGAGCATGAGCCCGATCTCGTCGTCGCTGGGCCCGATGTGCCGGTCGGCGAACACATCGGTCGAATTGAGGATCGCCTCGCCGGCGTCGGCGACGGGGGCGGATTCGGGTGCGTTGATCATTTCAGGGTCAATGGTCACGGGGCGAGGCCGGGCGGTTGTGGGCGACATGGAACTGGCGGATCCTCAAAGAAGGAAGCGGACTCGGCGCGCAAAGCGCCGGCATGCAGGGCAGCGGCGATATGATAGCAGGAGCGTCGCCCGGCCCGATGATTTCGCTTCGCCTGACCGCCCAGATTCAGGCCGGGCCCCACCGCCGGCGCCGCGTGTGCAACGTCCCATACCTCAGCCAGTATCGCACGAACAGCGCTTCGGCAGCGCGCGTTCCATACGATATTGCCTGACCCGATCCCCCGCCCTTTCGCACCGCCTCTGAGGACCCAACCGCCATGACCCGCGCCCATCACTGTTCAAGCACCCGCCGCCTTCTCTTCGCTCTGAGCCTGCTGGCGCTGCCGCTGCTCCATGCTGGACCGGGCGCCACGGCCCTGGCGCAGGCGCCGGCCACCGAAGCGGCGACACCCGGCCCGGTCGTGACGGACGGCTGGATCGATGCGCAGGGTGATGTGGACATCCCCGCCATCCTGCAGTCGCTCGATCCCGATGTCCGCGCCTACATGGCTCACATCACCACGCTGGCCAACCCATTCTTCGAAGGTCGCTCCCCTGACACGCACGGCAACCGCGTGGCGGCCGACTACATCGAGTTCTGGTTCCGCCACTTCGGCCTGCAGCCCGCCTTTCCGGAATATGACAGCGAAGGCAACGTCCTCGGCGACGCCGACGCCTGGGTCTCCTACCGCCAGCCCTTCGACATGCCCGGCGGCATGGAGGCGACGCGCCAGGAACTGGCCCTCGTGGACGGTTCGGGCGAGAAGACGACGTTCACGGCCGGCCGGGAGTTCAGCGCCCTGGGTGTCGGTCAGGGCGAAGTCGGAGCGCCTCTCGCGTTCGTGGGCTACGGAATCGCATCCGGTCCGGACGGGCAGGATCACTACGGCGAGATCGACCTGACCGGCCGCATCGCCCTGCTCCTTCGCTTTGAGCCCAGCGACGCCCAGGGCAACAGCAAGTGGAACGACGGCAAACCCGAGTGGACGGCCAACGCCTCGCTGGAAACGAAGTTGCTTGAAGCAGCGCGCCGCGGAGCGGCCGGCATCATCCTCGTCAACCCGCCGGGCACCTTCGACGGCCGGGCGAGCGAGCTGATGACGGCCGAGGAATCAACCTGGCGCCGCGCTGGGGTTCCGGTCGTGCAGATGTCCATCCCCGCGGCCGAGCGGCTCGTGGGGCAGGTGGCCGGGAAGAGCCTGCGCGAACTCAAGCGCGAGGCGGACGAAGACTCCTTCAAGGCCGCGAACCTCGATGATCGCTTCACCGTCTCCATCGCCACGACGCTCGATCGCAAGCACAACTGGACGGACAACGTCGGCGGCATCATCCGCGGCCGCGGCGATCTCGCCGACGAGTGGATCATCATCGGCGCCCACTACGACCACGTCGGCTATGGCCGCTTTGGCAGCATGGCCGGCCGCACGGCCGAAGGCATCATCCATCCCGGCGCCGATGACAACGGCTCGGGGACGTCGGCGGTGCTCGTGCTCGCCGATCGGCTGAGCAAGGCCTACGCCCAGTTGCCCGCCGACGCAAATATGCGCTCGGTGCTGCTCATGACTTTCTCGGCCGAGGAATCGGGATTGAACGGCTCGCGCTACTACACGCGCCACCCGACGCTGACGGCCGAACAGGTCAACATCATGCTCAACCTGGACATGGTCGGCCGGCTGCGCGACAACAGCCTCGAGGTAAGCGGCGTAGGCAGCGCGACGCAACTGGCGGAGATTGTCCAGCCGTACTTCGATGAGAGCGGCCTGCGCATCGTGAGCCAGCAGACCGGCAGCGGGCCCAGCGACCACGCGAGTTTCAACGCCGTGGGCATTCCGGTTCTGTTCTTCTTCACCGGCCTGCACCCGCAGTACCACCGTCCGGCGGATGTGGCGTCGCTCATCAACCCGGTCGGCGCCGTCAAGATCGTCGATCTCGCCCAGCAGATCGCGCTGGAGTTCGCCAGGCGGCCCGAGAGACTCGAGTACCAGAAGACCAGCGGCGGCTTCCGGCTGGACATGCTCGAACAGCCTCCGGGCGCCCAGGCCCCGGCGCAACCCGAGCCGCCGACCGAGCCGATGCCGCGCGTTACGGTGAGGCTGGGCATCCAGCCCGAGTACAACGCCCAGGGAATCGGAGTGCATCTCGCGGGCGTGTCCGATGACACCCCGGCGCAGGCCGCAGGCCTGCAGGGGGGCGATGTGATCTTGAGTTGGAACGGTTCGCCCGTGGCCGATATCCGCGCGCTCATGACCGAACTGGCCAAACACAAGCCCGGAGACGAAGTAAATCTGGGCGTCAAACGCGGCGAAGAAATGCTGGAGATCAAGGTGAAACTTGCGGCCAGCGACGGCTGACCCCCGCGTTTGCGGCCCGCCAGCGATTGGAGCGCGTTCCAGGCGCTTCGCGCAGCCTTTGCGGGCATCGACGTTTATGCCGACCCCCGCTTTACGCCGATGCCAATCGTTGATAGCCTATAAGCCAATCACAGCCCGCTGAATCGCCCGGCCGCGTGCGCGTCCGGCCCGATTCGGTCGGGTCGGCGGCTCGTGCCCATGTCGGCCCCGCCGGGAGATTCGACAGATGGTCTTTCGGGCCTGCGTACGCCCGGAGAGCGAGCCTGTTTTCACACGAGATCCGGGGTCGAGACACCGCCATGAGTTCACCTCAACATCAAGAGACGGCGCCAACGGGATTCGATTCGCAGGGCTGGCCGCTGCCCGAAGTGCGTTCGATGATGGTTGACAACTTCGTGCGTTCCTGGACGCAGCACTGGCTGGCTGTGGTGCTCCTGTTCGTGGTGTCGATGGGCATCGTGCTCTTCGCCGCGTGGCTGGTAACCCCCACGTGGGAAGGCCAGGCGACGATGGAGATCCACTCCACGCCCATGCCGACCATGTCACTCGAAAGCGGCGCCATGACGGACGCGGCTCCGCTGACCGCCAACCAGCTCGTGAAGAATCTGGTCGAGCAGACGCGCTCGCTGAGCTTTCTGCGCGAAGTGGTGGAACGCTCGGGATTGGACGACCACCTCAAGCAGGTCGCGGAAACGCCGCCGAACATGCGCACCCGCATCAAGAAGACGATCGCGAAAGTGGCCACCCTGCAGTTCCTTCGCGGCGACTTCAAGGTCGATTACGTCGCCAAAGCCATGGATGAACTCACGTCGGCGTGGCTGAGCATCACGCCAACCGAAGGTTCGACCATTATTCCGATTTACGTCTACGGCGACTCGCCCAAAATCACTCGGCAGGTCGGCGACACCATCATGGATCTGCTTCAAGAGCGTACCGACGCCGCGCTGCGGGCGGGCGTGGAGCGTCAGCTGGGCGTTCTCGAAGGAACGGTCGGCGAGGATGGCCGGGTGGTGCCCGGACTGATCCAGGACGCGCAACTGCGCGTGGCCGAAAACGACGCGAGGATTCAGGACGCCCGAACAAAGTACGAGTTTTTCGACCCGGAGACCTACGCGCAGAGTGCACAGGAGACGGCACAGAGTCTGCGAAACGAAAAGACGACGTTTCAGTTGCAGGACGACACGCTTTCGGCCAAAATCGCGACGCTTGAAAAGCAACTCGCGGAAGTTCCCGAAATCCGAAAGCTCATGCAGGAGGGCGTCGCCTCGCAGCCCGACAATCTGCTGTCGTCGCGAATCGAAATCGACATCGCCGACACCAAGGCGGAGATTGCCCAGAAGAAGGCCTCTCAAGGGCCGAATTCGCCTGCAGTGCAGTCGCTTGAAGTGAAACTCAAGGCGATGGAGCAGAGCCTGGCGGACGCCAAGAGCGATGAGTCGAAGATCGGAACCGACCGATCAAACGTCACGGAGCAGGTCGATCCCAAATACCTCTCGCTGTTCAACAGCTGGATTGATTCGACGGTCCAGTTGAACGCCCTCCGCGCTCGCGTGGGTGCGCTGGATCAGGCCATTGCCGCTCTGACCGAAATGCAGCACAGCGCCGTCAAGGCCGACATCGAACTGAAACGAATGCAGCGCGAAGCCATCGCGGACGAGGAGCAGTTGAAGCAACTGACGACTCAGGCGCGCCAGCTCCACAACCTGCTCGCTGGACCCCGGCTGTTTAACGGCGTCGTCTCGCGGACGGATACCCAGGTGCTCAACGAGAACAAGAACGACTACCCGAGTATGCTGCTGGCGGCGCTGCTCGCGCTGCTCATCGCCGCCTTTGCCGCCCTGGTTCTGCCGATTGCCTATGACTACCTCAACCAGACGCTGCTCAGTTCGCAGCAGGTGTCGGCGATCCCAGGCGTGCGCGTCGTGGCTTCTGTGCCGAGCACCAGATCGAATCGCATGTTCACAAGCGTTTGATGGACGCAACGACTGACCGGCTCAGTCACCTGCTCCAACATCAGCGAGTCCCGCAGAAAGAGTTGACGCGAGAACAGCATGACAACTGAAACACAAGCCATTCCGGTACAGTCGCGAACCAGCGCCACTGGATCTGCGGCCCAAGTGAACGCCTCGCATCCTGTGGGCTCGTTCCTCGGTCGCCTTGTCGCCGCGCCGAGCACCGCTCGCATCGCCATGGCGATCGGCGAACTGGCGACATCGTGCGACTCCGCCGCGCAGGGGCGGCCCGTTGCCGTGGCGGTCAGTGCCGTAGAGTCTGACGAGCGCATTGGCCAGACCGCCGTGGCCCTGGCCACGCTCTGGGGCAGGTGGGGACGATCAACCGTGCTCATCGATCTGGGAAGCGGCACGCAGGCGCTTTCCGGCGCCGTCACCGCGTCGGCGCCCGATCTTGGTTCGGCATGCGAGGAGGCGGTCGCCCGCAAACCCATGACGACGATCTCGCGCCTGCACGCGAGTGTGCCGCAAACGGGCGTCATCGCAGCCGGCAAGGCCGACGTGCTGGGTTTGATCTCGACGGGACGCCTGGCGGGGCTCATCGAGGTTCTCAAGATGAACCACGACCGCGTCGTGCTTGCGGTGCCGAAGCTGGCCACGGGCTTTCCGCTGCTGTCTCTGGGCACATGCTGCGATCGACTCGTTCTGGCTCTGGAACGCGGCGTTACCCGCGGCGGACCGGTCCGCGAAATCGCTGAACAGGCGATCTGGGCGGGGCTGCGGCCGCTCGATGTGATCTGGTTCGAGTAACCGCATTCGCGCCGGTTGCGCTGGGCAGCCTGGCGGAACCGCTCTAGTTCTCCATCCGCGGCGACTTCACGGCGATGCTCACAACAGCTTCAACTGGAAGAGACCTACGGCAGTGGCTGTTCATTGCACTGCTGTTCGTTCCGATCTTCGGATTGATCTTCCTGCTGGGTGTTTTCGTCGGCCGGTCTGCCGATCCGGTCTTCCCGACGGTCCTTTGCTTTGCCATCATCGCCACCATCGGATCGATCATCGCGCTCGGTCTGGAGTTCCGCATCGGCATCTACATCATCATGCTGCTCGTGATGTGGGACCGGCTGCAGACATTTGGCGAAGCGGGGACCGTCAGCGGCACCAAGATCGCCATTGGTCTGACCATCATCTTCCTCCTGGCGGCGATCCTGGGAGATCAACTGCGAGGGTGGTCGAAGAAGCTGGGCGATCCGCTCATCATCCTCGGCGTGCTGTTTCTGATCTGCTGTCTTGCCGGCGTCCCATTCATGCCGCACCCGGAACTCGCCACAGAGTTCATCAACCGCCGCCTGAACGTGGTGGCGCTGATGGGAATCCTGATTCTCGCGGTCGCCGATCGTGACGTCTTCCATCGATGCGTGCTGTGCCTGGTCATCGGCGGCACGCTCGTGGCCATCGCCACGACGAGCGAGATGATCACCGGCGTCGGTCTGCTCGAACGATTTGGCAAGTCGAACGTTGAAAGTTCGACGAACGTTCTCGGCAGTTTCGGCGGCACGCTTCGCGTCATCGGTCCGTCCGGCGACCCCGTCCGCTACAGCCTCGCTCAGAGCATTCCCGGCGCGCTGGCGTTCGGACTCCTGCTCTACTATCGCCGATGGTGGCAGAAAGCGCTGCTCGTTGTGGCGTTGCTCTTTATCGGCGTCAACATCGCCGCCACGGGATCTCGCGGAGGCGCGCTCGCGTTTAGCGTCGCCAGTCTGATCGTCTTCCTCACGTGTCCGGTGAAGCATCGATTCGCGAAGCTGCTGTTTGTCGCCGTCGTGGTGGTCTCCGCCTTGGCGATCATCTCCACCACCGGAGCGGATATCGCTGCCCAGCGAATTGCCGATCCGACCGAGGCGAACCGCACCGTCATCTGGCGTCTGGCGATGTGGCGGATGGCGTACCAGATGTTCCTCGATCATCCCATCGTCGGCATCGGAACCAACGCCTGGGGCATTTACTACAACATCTACCGTGATCCCGAGGCGCCGGCGTCCTACCTGCGCGTTCACAGCGCCTTCCTGCAGCTGCTTGCCGAAAACGGATTGCAGGGGATGCTCGTCTACATCGGCTTCTACGTCGCCGCAGCCGGAAGTGCGTACTGCGCCGCCCTGGGCACGTTCGACCGGCGCCTCAAGTTCGAGGCCACAGCGATTGCTTCCACCACGTTCGGACTGTTCGTCGGTGCAGGCACTTCAAACGTGCTGGAGAACGAACTCTACTTCATCGTCTTCGGCCTCTGCGGCGCGGCGTACTACGTCTACCTGCGCGAGGCTCAGGGCGGATTCGTCCCCCCCACGGATCTTCTTGAACCATCCGCGCAGGTACGTCGGGAGCGACACCTTCGCCGGATCGATCGTTCGCGGTTTCGTTTTGGGCGGTGATCGGTCAGTTTCCTTGCGGGACGGGAACGGTTGAGGACAAATGAGCATGGAGAGGGCTGACCACACGTTTGTGTTCATCGCGGGACTTCATCGCAGCGGGACCTCCCTGCTTGCCAAGTGCCTCGCCGACCATCCCGCGACCTCCGGCTTCCACGACACCGGCGTGCCCGAGGACGAAGGCCAGCACCTGCAGACCGTCTTCCCCCGCGCCAGCCGCTACGGCGGGCCGGGCGGGTTCGGCTTTGCGCCGCAGATGCATCTCACCGAGTCTTCGCCCGAGGTGAGCGACGCCAATCGCGACAAGCTCTGGCAGGAGTGGTCGCGCCACTGGGACCTGAGCCGCACGCACCTCGTCGAGAAGTCGCCGCCCAATCTCATCAAGTCCCGCTTCCTTCAGGCGATGTTTCCCAACTCGCTGTTCGTGTTCATTCTCCGCCACCCGGTCGCCGTCGCGGGCGCCACCAAGAAGTGGAAACGCCGCACGCCGCTGCACCGGCTCGTCGAGCACTGGATCGTCTGCCACGAGATCATGCTCGGCGACCTGCCCCACCTCAAGCGCTACACGATCTTCCACTACGAAGATTTCGTCGCCCAGCCGCGCCGCACGCTCGACAGCACTTTCCGGTTCCTCGGCCTGGAGCCCGCTGCGGCCACGCGCGAGATCCGCAGCAACGTGAACGAGTCGTACCTGGCGCAGTGGGAGGCGTGGCGTCAGGAGTTCTTCGCCGGCCGAAGCATCCGCAAAGCCGAGCGTCTCTACGAGGAGCGGCTCAACAAACTCGGCTACAGCCTCTGCGAGCCGCGGCGCGAAGTTCGCAGCGCCTGGTCGCTCGAGTCGCAACCGCTGGAATCAGCCGCCACCTGAGCCGTTTTCTCAGGGCGGCACAGGTTTGCTACGATCGCCAGAAACTGGAAGGCCCGGCGCTGCGAACCGTGGTGGTCTGCCGCCGCTTCCCGAGACGACGCTTCATATGCCCTCACCGCACGAACAACCTCGACTGCTTCTGCTGGGCTCGCCCGGCGAGCCTCCGGCGCCGCGCCCGAGCCGGTCGAGGCCCGGTCGCGTGCGCCGCGCCGTTTCGTACACGTTCAACTCGATGCGGACCCAGCCCCTGCTCACGCTGGGCGTCGCTGCGTTCTGCGTCATCGCCGGTCTCACCCACTTGTGGGCGTCGCAGCCGTATTGGGTCCTCACGCCCGAGTACCGCATCGGCAGCCTCGAAAATGACCCGAGCCCGTCGCAATTGCGAGTCGAGATTGACGCCAGCGAGTTGCGCGACCTGCTCATCTCCGAGCCGATCGTGCGCGAAGTCACGCAGGAACTGGCGACGATGGACGATGAACCAGGCGTGGTGGCCGGGGGTCCCTGGCGCCAGGCCGGCACTGGCGCCTGGCGATGGATGCGATCGCTTCCTCGCCGCGCAGCGGCCGCGGCGGGAATCGGCGGCGCGGAGGAATCGAGCGAGCCGGCGCCGCTCATCGTCAGCGCGCCGCGGGGCGACGAAACAGGCGGCGTCGTGCGCATCGAAGTCCGGGCCACCTCGCCGCGCTTTGCCGAACTGGCGCCATCGCTGCTGCTCGATCGCGTGCGTAATCTCCTGCTGCGCGAAGAGCGCTCGCGCACGCTGGGTCGCGCCGAGGAGCTCAAGCCGCTGCGCGATGACGCGGCCAGCCGGTGGAGCGACGCCAGCGCGGCCGTCGCCGACTACCGGCTCGAAATCGGTCGGCACGATCCGGCAGAGAGCGCCCGTGAAATCCAGTCCCGGCTCATCAAGACCCGGGGCGACCGGGCAGATCTGGAAACCGACCTGCGCGAAGCGGAAGCCAACCGCATCGACATCACGGCAAAGATGCAGCAGGCGCAGGTGGAGCAGACCACTCGCGTCGTCGTGGAGCAGAACCAGCGCGTGCAGCAACTCAAGAACGAGATCAGCACCCTCGAATCGAAGTACGCCGCCGACCTGGCCGTCAAGACGCCCAAGCACCAGGACATGGTGCGCCTCCGCCTCGAAATCGAGAGCAAGAAGCGCGACCTGAACAACGAGGAACTCCTCGTCATCCGCGAGAAGGTGCAGGAGCCGAGCATGGAGTACGTCGGTCTGCTCGAGCGCCAGGCGCAGAACAACCGGCAACTCGTGACGCTGGCCGGCCGCGAACTCGGGCTCGCTGAAACCGAGTCGTTGCTTCAGTCGCAGCTCGTCGAAGCCATGAAGATGGCTCAACACATGGAAGGGCTGCTCAGCGCGCGAACCGCCGCCGAAGCCTCGCTGCGCCAGGTTGAAGATGAGCTGTCGCGCCTCGAAGCGCGCCTGACCAGCGTGGCGCTCTTCTCTCAGGTCACCCTCTGGGGCCGCGCGAAGGTGGCTGACCCGACCACCCCGGACGAACCCAACGCGCCGCTGCACCTCCTGGTTACGGCCCTCGTTGCCGGCGTGCTCGCCATGGCCGTACCCGTCGCGCGCAGCCTGGCGCGAGCCAGACTCGTCGCTCCCTGGCAAATCGAGCAGATGGCCGAGACGCTCCCGGTGCAACTGGTCGGCGAGCTGCCGGGCGCGACGCAGCGTCTTCTGGCGCGGCTGCCCGGCGGCGAGGGAAGGTAACGCACGGAATGGACGACACGCGCGCCATCGTCAGCCGCCCGCCCGACGCCATCGCCGCAGCGCGTCCGCGCTGGCTGTATCGCCGGCTCGATGCCGCGGCCCCGCCGCAGTCGCTGGGCCGGCTGCGGCCGCTCGTGCGGCACATCGCCGCCGAACCTGAAGACTCGCTGCTCTTTGCCCGCTACGCGCGCATGGCCCAGCAGATCAAAGGGGAGCATCCTGGCGATACGCTCGCCGTCGGCGTCACCACCGCGCCGACGCGCGGCAACGGCCATTCCGCCACTGCTCTGGCGTTCGCCGGCCTCTGGGCCCGCTGGGAGTACTCGACACTGCTGGTTGAAATCGGCGGCCGCTGCTGCGAAACCGGCCGGCGCCTCAATCGCACGGTGCCCAGGATCGCCGATCTGCTCACCGCCATCGAATGCGGCCAGCACCTGCCGATGCCCCAGCCGATCTCACCGAATCTGCCGAATCTCGATGTGCTGGCCGATCTGGGTCGATTCTCGCTGCCGCGCCTGGCCGACTCGGGCCTGCTGCGCGATTTCGACGCCGCGCTGCGCGAGCGCTACCAGCGGATTGTCTGGTCGCTGCCGGCCGTCGGCCCGGGATGGAGCGTGGCGATGCTTGGCGGGGTGCTCGATCGCATCGTCCTATCGATGCGCCGAGGCCGAACCGATCGCCGCACGGTGGAAAGGTTGGCAACCGAAGTGGCCGATCTGAATCTGCATCCCGTCCAATTGATCTGGCATCGGTGAACTGCATCATGAGCCGCCCCAACGAATCAGCACCGGACGAGCGCCGGCCGGCGCTGCCGAAGCCGCAATTCGAGGGAAGCGTTGTTCACGTGCTGCTTGGCACGGAGGGTGGCGGCATCATCACGACGATTCGACAGTGGGCGCCACTGCTCCTCGCCGCAGGCTGGGATTTGCGCTTCGCGGCGTTGCAGGAATCTACCGCGTGCGCCATGCTCCGGGCTGCCGGAATCGAGCCGGTCATCATCCAGATGAGCAAGTTCGGGCGGTTCACGCGACTCTCGCGCAGGCTCGCGCCACTTCGACCCGCAATACTCCATACGCACAATCCAGCGGCGCATCTGATGGCGCTTGCGGCTCGACGTCGCCTTCGTGCATCGGTCGTGAGGACCGTGCATGCGGAAATGAAGCACGAGATGAGCGGCACACTTCCGCCCTGGAAAATAGCTCTGTGGACGCGACTCATGGAGTGGGCCTTTCCAAGAACCGATCTCGTCACCATCGTCAGCCCCCACTTGCAGGATCTGCTGCCCGGCGGCCGCGGCTCCGTCGAAGCGATGTTCATCCCCAACAGCTTCGACCCCGCGCCAATCGAACGTGACGGATCCGAGCTCGATCCTGAGATCGCCGCCTGGCTCGGCACAGCGCCACTCGTGCTCGCGATGGGCCGGCTCGTAACCGTAAAGAACTACCCTCTGCTCGTGGGAGCGTGGGTCGCGGTCTCCCAGCAGCATCCAAACGCCCGACTGATCATCGCCGGTTCAGGGCCAAAGGAGGCGGAGCTGAACGACCTGGTGAACTCTCTCGGGATCGCAGGCTGCGTTCGGATCCAGCCGTGGGTTGCGGCAACCGCTCCACTGCTCAAGAGGGCCTCGATCGTCGCGATTTCCAGTTCGAGCGAGTGCTATCCAATGCTCGCCTTTGAAGCCATGGCGGCAGGAAAGCCCGTGGTCTCCACCCGACTCCCCGGTCTGCAGGTGGAAGACGGTCGCACTGCAATGCTCGCCGCGCACGATCCCGTCGCGCTGGCGCAGGCCATCTGTCATCTGCTGGAATACCCCGATCTCGCGATGCGTCTTGGAAATGCCGCCCGACGAGATCTCGATGAGCGGTTCAGGCCATGGGACGCAGCGGCACGAATTGCGGTCGCATACAACCGGCTTCGTGCGATAGGTCCGACGCCTGAGTTATAGCTCCAGCGCAGCCGCTTTATTCCGGACAACCGGCGCGGTTTGCCTATCATCGCTTCAGCGTCGCTTGGGATCGGCGCGGTTGCATCGTACCTTTCTCAACTGATGCGTGGATAGCGGCAGTTCGCCACCGAAAGCATCCTTCCTTGGAGAGGCACATGAAGGCGCTCAAGCACCTGACCGTACTCGGGTTTTTCGTAACAGCGACCAGCGTTTACTCCGCCTGTTCACCCAGGCCAGGTGCCGGCGCACGTCCAGAATCCCCCGAGGGAGGCTCGGTGGTTGACGACGGCACCGGCATTGCAGAAGCGGGACCGCAGGTCTGGATTCACGGCATGGGCGGCGCACCGGACAAGGCTGCCGAGATCCATGCCCAAGGAGTTCGCGAAATCGTTGACCTCCGAACCGCAAAGCCCAAGGACCTTAACGCATTCTTCGCTCGGTACGCCAAGAACAACATGGGACTGTGCCTGACGCTCCGCTGGGCGGACGCGGAAGGTCCGGAAGGCACGGCGAGGACCGAAAGGCCGCCAACGCCCGCCGAGTCCCGTCGCGTGCTCGATGGCTTGATCAAATCCCTGAACTCGGCGCCGGCCAAGGAACTCACCGGAAGGCTCTGGATTCAGTTCTACAACGAGTTCCTGGGCGGACCCGGGACCTTTGAAGCCTCGGACGATGACGAACTGTTCTCATGGGCGGCTGAGGCGGCCGCGAGGATTCGTGCCGAGGCGCCTCATGTTCGGCTCTGCGGGCCGGCGATGATCGCCACCGATGTGCTCGATGAGTCCGAGTCCACGCTGACTTCGAAACAGACGGAGCGAAGACAGCGCATGCTTCGCGGAATTGCCTGGTCGGTCGAGCACACCGACGCGGTTGATGTGCACCTCCATACCGACAGCGGTCCTTCTGCTCGATCGCGTCTGCAGACGGTGCGTCGTGCCATGAACACTTTCCCGGATGGAGAAAAGTGCGGAATCGTCGTGTGGGAGTGGAGCGCCTCCAGAGCCACCGATCACAACCCGCAGGCGGCCCGGCAGGCGACCATCGACATCTACAACGCCATGGCGGAGTACAACGTCATCGCCGCGGCCTACTCCCAATACCATGTGCCCAAGCGCATTGCGGACCGGTTCGGCTGGGTCACGCTCACGGACGAGAATGGCGAGCCGCGGGAGCCGTTCTATTCGCTGTTCCTTGAACTCGCCGACAAGTCCAACGGGAACAAGGCGCCCGCTGTAAACGAAAATCCTCCCGCCAGCGACAACAACCGACGCATCCGCCGCCGCAGAAATCGACGAGTCGTCGATCCGGTCGGTTCGCTGACCGATCCGTCGGCGGCTGAATCGCCTCAGCGCTCTCAGACCCGCCTGCTGAAGTCGAAGAAGCGAAAGGGGAACTGACGCCCTTGCCGTTCATTCCCTAACTTCCGCTGAATCCCCGGCTCCGCGCGTGCGACGCGCGGAGCCGTTTGTTTCGCGTCGAAGGTGGGGCTTGGACGCCGAGACCCACAGTCGAGTCGGTCGTATGATTCCCGCTCGACATGCACATCCGCAACTTCTCAATCATTGCCCATATCGACCACGGCAAGTCCACCTTGGCCGATCGGCTCCTCCAGGCCACCCATGCCGTCGCCGATCGCGATGCGCGGGCTCAGCTCCTCGATGACATGGACATCGAGCGCGAGCGGGGCATCACCATCAAGGCGTCCGCCGTCACGGTTTTTCACCGCCACAACGGCGAGAACTACCAGCTCAACTTCATCGACACGCCCGGCCACGTCGATTTCCACTACGAGGTCAGCCGGGCCCTGACCGCCTGCGAAGGGGCCATCCTCGTCGTAGACGCCACCCAGGGCGTGCAGGCGCAGACGGTCGCCAACGCCTACCTGGCCGTCAACAACAACGTCGAACTCATCCCCGCCGTCAACAAGATCGACCTGCCCGGCGCCCTGCCGCTCGACACGGCCATGGAGATCGAGCACGTCCTGGGCATCCCCGCCGAGGAGTGCACCAACTGCTCGGCCAAGACGGGTGAAGGCATCGATCACCTCCTGGCGGCGATCTGCGACCGCCTCCCACCGCCGCGCCAGTCGCTCGTGTCTCAGACGCGGGCTCTCATCTTCGACTCGGTCTATGACGACTATCGCGGCGTCGTCGTGTACGTGCGCGTGTTCGACGGCCAACTCAAAGCCGGCGACCGCATCCGCATGATGTCCAGCGGCCGGGTGTGGACGATCACCGAACTCGGCCGGTACACGCCCAAGCCGACCAAGGTTGACCAGTTGGCCGCCGGCGAGGTGGGTTACTTCATCGCCGCGATCAAGACGCTCGTCGATGTGCGCATCGGCGACACAGTCACGCGCGACGTCGATCCCGCCGCCGAGCCGCTGCCGGGCTACCAGGAGCCGCAGCGCATGGTGTTCTGCGAGTTCTACCCGAGCAGCAGCGGCGAAAAGGGAGCCGAGTTCGAAGCGCTGCGCGAGGCGATCACGCGACTTCACCTCAACGACGCCTCGTTCACCTACGAGCCGCACCATTCCGATGCGCTGGGATTCGGCTTTCGCTGCGGCTTCCTGGGCATGCTCCACATGGACATCATCCAGGAGCGGCTCGAGCGCGAAGGCGGCGTGGACATCGTCCAGACGCCCCCCACCGTCAGCTACGAAATCGGCCTGCGCGACGGCACGACGCTGCCGATCAACAACCCCGCCGACCTGCCCGACATGAGCAACGTCGTCGAAATCCGCGAACCGATCGTTCGCGTCGAGATCATCTGCCCGACCGAGTTCATCGGCGACATCATGCGCCTGTGTGAGACGCGGCGCGGCATCTACAAGGACCAGAAGTACCTTTCCGAGACGCGCAACATCCTCGACTACGAACTCCCCCTGGCCGAGATCATCTACGACTTCTACGACCGCCTCAAGTCCATCACGCGCGGCTACGGCACGATGGACTACGAACTGATCGGCTACCGCGCCGATCGGCTCGTCAAACTCCAGATTCTCGTCAACGGGAACCCGGTCGATGCGCTCAGCCTCATCTGCCACCGCGACAAGGCTGAACATCGCGGCCGGGCATTGCTCGTCAAGCTCAAGAAGCAGATCGACAGGCACCAGTTCGAGATTCCACTCCAAGCGGCCATCGGCGGCAAGATCATCGCGCGCGAAACCATCAAGGCCGTCCGCAAGAACGTCACCGCCAAGTGCTACGGCGGCGATGTGACGCGCAAGCGCAAACTGCTCGAAAAGCAGAAGGAAGGCAAGAAGCGGATGAAGATGATCGGCAATGTCGAGATCCCGCAGGCCGCCTTCATGAGCGTGCTGGAGACGG
Source organism: Phycisphaerales bacterium (assembly GCA_020852515.1). Lineage (NCBI taxonomy): Bacteria > Pseudomonadati > Planctomycetota > Phycisphaerae > Phycisphaerales > Phycisphaerales bacterium. The sequence continues at coordinate 68,040 of JADZAS010000021.1, read as the reverse complement.
AGGAGTAGCGGGCGACGCTCGCCACGGTTCCGGGACTGCGCCGAGCCTTCGTCCCGGCTTGCGCACTCCAAGCCGGGGCAAAGGCTCTGCGCCGCCCCGGATTGGACGTGGCTCAATCACTCAGCAGAGGCACCGGCTCACGAAACGTCCACACCCACGCCCCGACACCCTGTCGGTCGCGAATGTAGCGGTACGTGTTACGCTGATGAGCCTTGTCCCGAATTGGCTTCAGCGCACCGCCGCCCGCCCAGATTCGGCCCGGCACGAGGCGCCGCACCTTGCGCGATGAGAAGTTCTTCGCCTTACCCACGACTTGTTTCGCGGCTCGTCGATCCTCTGGAAGTTCCGTGAGAAGATGCGCGTGCATGCCCGCCACCGCGATGACCAGCACGCGCACGCCTTGACCGAACAGACCTTCGAGCAGCCTCGCGCCGATGATCGGCCGGACTTCGATCGGAACTACGACCGCCGGACCGCTGATCGACTTCGCATGACATCGCAAACCCGCATGCTCGTGCGAGGGAGGTGGGTTCCCGTAGTCACCGCTGGAATGCAACCGATGCTCGCGGCTGCGCCATCCGCGCTGGTCCCCCGGCAGCCATGCATTTTGCGTGCTGATGATGACGTGGCGCCAAATCAATCCTGGGCGCGGCATCTCATCAGATCTCCACGATCACTCGCGAATCCAAGACGGCGCAAAGCCTTCGCCCCGGCTTGGATCACCGCCACCAGGAGTTGTTGTACGTCTTGTCGTCCCAGCTGTCGAGATCGCGCAGCACTTCGCGCTCGCGGAACTCGACGTGGCTGTCGGCGTAGAGGGCGTTGGAGCCGTTGCCGAGGTGGCGCTTGCTGCTGATGCGCGCGATGTTGCCGCCCCAGCCGTTGGAGTTGTCCTCGGGGCCGTTGATGTGCACTTCGAGGAAGACGTCGTACCAGTGGTCGAGATACGGGTAGTTCTGCATCTGCTGCGAAATAGAGTTGTCAGGATCGTCCGTAAACTCTGAGAGATACATCGCGTGGTCGGGCTGAATGAACTCGCTCAGCGGCGCTGTCGGGTGCCGCCCATCGCGATAAAGGCCGTTTCCCCCCCATTGCATCATGATGCCGTTGTTGATGTAGTGCACCACGTGCAGCGGATTCGGATAGGACGGGCACTGGTACTGCTTCATGTCGTCGAACAAGCCGTGGTCGAGCCACACCGTGCTGTCGAGGTTGTTCATCCGCGAGTCCGTCAACGGTCTGACGTACTTGTAGAACGCGCGGGGCCACGGGTAGTAGTACGCGTAAACGTTTCCGCCGCGCGGCTCATGGTACTTGCCCTCGCGCGGCACGAAGTCCTTGTACTCCGTCGCGTAGATGTGCAGCGCGTAACCGATCTGCCGCTGGTTCGAAGCGCAGGCGCTCCGACGCGCATGCTCGCGCGCCTGACCCAGCGCCGGCAGCAGCAGGCTGATGAGCAGCGCGATGATCGAGATCACCACCAGCAGTTCGATCAGGGTGAAGCCGCGATGGGCACGCATGCGATGAGGCTGAGCCACGAGTCTACCGCCTTTCCGAAGGATCCGACGAAAGTCGGACCGGAGAACTGGGTGCCGCCCGGCGATCGCGGCCGACGAGCCCCTATAGAGCATCGCAGATGATGTCGAATCTGTCAAGGCTTTTCCCTGAATTATTCGCCCACATTTTCGGACCTCTGGCCGCTATTGTTGGCCCATGCGACTGATCCGCTTCGCTTCACCCACGCACTCGGGGCCGCCCATCACCGCCGTGGACTGCGGCGACGGCACGGCCCTGCCGCTCGCCGGAGCCGCCCTGGGCCCGCTTGAGCCCGCAGGAGAGCCGATTCCGATCGGCCGACTTCTCGCTCCGCTTGTCCCGCCGGTCATCATGGGCATCGGCCTGAACTACCGCGCCCACGCCGCCGAGCAGGGCAAGGAGCCTCCCGAGCGGCCGATGATGTTCATGAAAAACCCGGCGGCGGTCTGCGGGCCCAACGACGACATCATCATCCCCGACGTCTGCCAGGACCGGCAGCAGGTCGATTTCGAGTGCGAACTCGGGGTCATCATCGGCCGCGCCTGCAAGAACGTCCCGGCCGAGCACGCCCTCGAGTTCGTACTCGGCTACACGGCGGCCAACGACGTCAGCGCCCGCTGGTGGCAGAAGCACGCAGGCGGCGGTCAGTTCAACCGCGGCAAGTCGTTTGACACCTTCTGCCCCATCGGCCCGTGCATCGTTACGCCCGATGAACTCGGCGATCCCGGAATTCTGCGCGTGCAGACGCGGCTCAACGGCGCAACCATGCAGGACTCGAACACGTCGGATCTCATCTTCCCGGTGGCCGAACTCATCGCCTTTCTCAGCCAGGGCACGACGCTGCTGCCGGGCACGCTCATTCTCACCGGCACGCCCGGCGGCGTGGGCTTTGCTCGAACGCCTCCCGTTTGGCTGTGCGACGGAGACGTGGTGGAGGTCGAAGTCGAGACAATCGGCGTGCTCCGCAATCGCGTGGTGTATGAGGCGTAGGTCGGAGACAAGGCTCGGCGCAGGCCCGGCAGTTCATTGACTGCTGCGCGAGAACGCTCCCCATGCGCACACAGGCACACCCTGCTGCCGGGCCGCGCTCAGAGCAGCGGTCCCGACCTACGCATCGCCATTGAGTCGCTTCATCACCATCTGCAGGTCCGACCAGACCTTGCCGCGCGCATCGGGCGTGTAGTTGCGCAGCAGGTACGCAGGGTGGAACGTCGGCATGACGGGGATCTCGAGGTTTTCGAGGCGGCAGGCGTGCCATGTGCCGCGCAGCGATGAGATCCCCTCGGTCGTGTTCAGCAGGAACTTGGCGGCCGGGGCGCCCAGTGCGACAATAGCCTCAGGCGCGATGATGCGCAGCTGCTCGGCGAGGTACGGCGCGCAGTTCATGACTTCCGCGGGCGTCGGCGTGGCGTTGTTGGGCGGACGAGCCTTGAGGACGTTGGCGATGTAGACGTCCTCGCGATTGAGTCCCATCGCCGTAATCATCTTGTCGAGCAACTGGCCGGCGCGCCCGACGAAGGGCCGGCCGGTCTTGTCTTCTTCAGCGCCCGGGGCTTCGCCGACGAACACGAGCCGCGCGTCGGGGTTGCCCTCGCCAAAGACCGTGCGCGTGTGCGCGGTGGCGGCGGTGCAGTGGGCGCACTCGCGATCATGCCGGAGCCGCAGGGCGTCGAGCAGCGCCTGTTTCGGTGAAGCGGCCGGCGCCGGCGCGCCCGCGGGCAATTCCGCGCTGGCGGGCGGCTCGCTCACGCGCGCCGGCAGGGCCACGAAGTCCACGCCGAGCAGTTGTCCGGCCTGGACCATCTGCCGCGCCGCGCGCAGCCCGTTGCGGCCTGTCGTCATGCCAGCGCCTCCTTGCACAATCGCTGCAGCGCCGAGAAACTCGCGCGCGCCGAGTCGAGCGATGAGCCGGTAAAGTCGCGGTCCTGCTCGACGATGAACCATTCGACGCCGCCCTGCGCCGCGGTGCGCAGAATCGGGCCGAACTCAATGATGCCCGAGCCGATCTCGGCGAACCTGCGGCTGCGCGCGTCGCGCATGTCCTTGAGGTGCAGCAGCGGCGTCCGCCGCACGTGGCGCGTGAGAAACTTGAGCGGGTCGGTGCCTGCATGGCGGCACCAGTACACGTCGATCTCGAGCAGCAGCCGGTCGGCGGGCGCATCGGCGATCACGTCAATCCCGCGCCGCGCCGAATCCGGCCCGAAGGTCTGGAACTCGAAGTTGTGGTGGTGGTACGCCAGCCGCAGCCCCCGGCCGTGCAGGCGCGACGCGATGGCGAGCATCTGGGCCACGGCTTGCCGATAGCCGTCTTCGGTTCGGTACTCTTCGGTGAGGTAGGGAATGACGATGAGATCGGCGCCCAGGCTGTGCGCTTCGTCGATGCACTGGCCGATGTCGGAGTTGAGCCGCTCGAGGCTGATGTGCGTGCCGCATGTCCGCAGGCCGAGCCGGTCGAGGACGCTGCGGACCTGGTCTGGCTCATGGCCGAAGAGTCCGGCGAACTCGACGCCGTCAAAGCCGATGCTGGCAACCTGCTCAAGCGCGGCGGGCAGATCGTTCTCGGTCTGATCGCGAATGGTGAAAAGCTGGAGCGCGATCGGAGGCAATGCCGTCGGGCTCATACCGATCTCCCTGAAGCAGCGGACCGGCGCAGTATACGCGCCGCCGGCGCGTCGCGCGGGGCATAATCCCTGTGGCACGTTGAGAGCGATGCACCTATCGTGCTGGCCTGTATGAAGGGGTGGAGGCGAGGCGTTCGCCCGTCGCGGCGCCGGCCGCAATTCCGCCGATTGCCGGGAATGCGCACCGACGATGGTCGAAATGAGCATCATCTATGCCGCATGCGTCGCAGGAGCCGTCGGGCTGCTGTTTCTGCTGCCGCGACGGGGCAGCCGCTGGGGCCTGATCGGCGCAGTTCTCGGCGCCGGCGCGCTCGGAGCCGGCATGCTCGCGCTGTCGCGCCCGGCTCGGTCCTCGGGTGATCACCCTGATATGTTCTTTTACGTCCTCGGGTTCATCGCCGTCGCCGGCGCCGTGCGGATGATCAGCAATCCCCGGCCCGTCTACGCCGCGCTCTACTTCATCCTCGTCGTGCTCGCCTCGGCCGGGCTCTTCGTGCAACTCGGCGCGGAGTTCATGGCGTTCGCGCTCATCATCGTCTACGCCGGCGCGATCCTCATCACCTACCTCTTCGTGATCATGCTCGCGCAGGAAGCGCCCGACGACCGGCACGCCGACGCCCTGACCGACTACGACGCCACCGCCCGCGAGCCGATTGCCGCGACGATCGTCGGCTTCGTGCTGATGGCCGCCCTGCTGGGGATGATGTACCGCGGGACGGGCAGCCTGCCGGCCCAGGCTCCGCACCACGCCGCCGACGCCGAACTGGCGCTGCTCGTGGGCAAGGTGGACAGCGCCATGCGCGAGGCGGATCTGATCGGGCCGCATGAGACGATTGACAGCGTCGACCCGGCTGCGCGCATCGCGTGGGTGATTTCGCCGTCGCTCGACCAGCCGCGCGCCGTGGAATGGCCGGCCGGTCTGCACGTGGACAATGTCGATGCCGTAGGCGTGTCGCTGCTTGCCGAGTTTCCCGTGAGCCTCGAAGTGGCCGGGGTGATCCTCATGCTCGCCATGCTCGGAGCGGTCGTGCTGGCGCGCAAGCCGGCCGGCGGAACGGCCGATGGGGCCGTTGAGCATTTCAAGCTCGGCGCCGGGCCACGAAAGGCGGGTTCGCCATGAGCCTGCCGCTCTCGGTGCTCGCGCTCAACCACTATCTGCTGCTCAGCGGGGTGCTGTTCGTCATCGGCCTGATCGGCTTTCTGACGAGGCGCAACCTCATCATCATGTTCCTGTGCACCGAACTCATGTTTCAGGCCGCCGCGATCGCCATGATCGCCTTTGGCGCTTACCACGGCAACGTGCAGGGACAGGTGTTTCTCATCTTCATCCTCACCGTCGCCGCGGCTGAGGCGGCGCTGGCCCTGGCGCTGGTGGTCATGCTCTATCGCCGCGGCTCGACCCTTGATGCGGAAACCTGGTCGGAGTTGAAGGGCTGACATGCACACGCTGCTCGCCCAACTCGGACACGCTTCGGAAGGTGCACCGATGGGTGCGCCCCAGACCATTGGCGCCTGGACGGCCCTGATTCCCCTGCTGCCGCTGATCGCCTCGGTCGCCTGCGGCGTGCTCGCCTTCCTTCCGAGCGGCGCCAAGACGAAGCGCGCCGCGTGGTGCTGCATCGCGGGCCTCGCGCTGTCGTTTGTGCTTTCAGTGGTGCTCGCGATCAACGTCGGCCACGGCCTGGGCCATGCCTCGATCTTCGAGTGGATCCGCATCGACCGTCTCAAGGCCGACTTCGCCTTTTATCTCGACCCGCTCACGAGCATCATGCTCATCGTCGTCACCGGCATCGGCACGCTTGTGGCCGTCTACGCCTCGGAGTACATGTGGGGCGATCGCGGCTACGCGCGGTTCTTCGCCTTTGTCAGCCTCTTCATCGTCGCGATGACCTGCCTCGTGCTCGCTGACAATCTCATCCTCATGTACATGGGATGGGAAGGCGTGGGCCTGTGCTCGTATCTGCTGATCGGGTTCTACTACGAGAAGCCTGCCGCCGTCGCCGCCGCCAAGAAGGCGTTCATCGTCAACCGCATCGGCGATCTCGGCTTTGCGCTGGGCATCATGCTCACGTACCTGGAGTTCGGCAGCGTCGAGTTCGACGTCATCTTCCGCCAGATCGAGCAGTGGACCGCTGCGGGCATCGAGGCGAGCGCCGCGACCAAGGTCATCCCGTTCCTGCTGATGCTCGGCGCGTTCGGCAAGAGCGCCCAGCTCCCGCTCTACGTCTGGCTGCCTGATGCGATGGAAGGCCCGACGCCCGTCTCCGCGCTCATCCACGCCGCGACCATGGTCACCGCCGGCGTCTACCTCATCGCGCGCATGCTGCCGCTGTTCCTGCTCAGCCCGTACGCGCTGCCCACCGTCGCGTGGGTCGGCTGCATCACGGCGCTGTTTTCGGCCACCATCGGCATGGCGCAGTACGACATCAAGCGCATCTTCGCCTACTCGACCGTCTCGCAGCTGGGTTACATGTTCATGGGGATCGGCGTGCTCAGCAGCGTGGGCGGCACGTTTCATCTCTTCACCCACGCGTTCTTCAAGGCGGCGCTGTTCCTCGGCAGCGGCGCCGTGATGCACGGCTTTGCAGGGCAACTCGATCTGCGCAAACTTTCGGGCCTCTGGCGCGTGCCGGGCTGGCAGGTCGTTACCGCCTCCATGCTTGTCGCCTGCCTCGCGCTGGCGGGCTTCCCCCTCACCGCCGGCTTCTTCTCCAAGGACATGATCCTCGCCCAGGCGTTCGTCACGCACGGGCCGGGCTACCAACTGCTCGGCTGGATCGGCCTCATGACCGCCGGGATCACCGCCTACTACACCTTCCGCGTGTTCTTCCGCGTCTTCCTCGGCCCAGTCGCTTACAAGCCCGGCGAGGAACACCACGGCGCGCACGACGACCAGCACTTCCACCCGCACGCGCCGGGTCCGGCGATCAACTTCGTGCTCATCGTGCTCGGCCTGGGCGCACTGCTCGCCGGCTGGATCGGCGTGGGCGGTGGGCATCACGGCTGGTTCGGCGGGATGATTCACGCCTCCTCCGCCAACTACCAAGTCGCGCATGAGGCGGGCGGCTCGCACGGTTTCTTCAGCGATCCGCACAAGTGGATGATGCTCGCTTCTTCGGTCGTGGGCATTGTTGGCATCGCCATCGCGGCGTATCTGCACCTTTTCAACCGGGCGGCGGCCGAACGCTGGCGCCGCGCGATCCTGCCCGTGGCCGTGCTCGCTGAACACAAGTGGTGCGTGGATGAAGGCTACGAACTGCTCATCCGCCGCCCGCTGCGCGCACTGGGCCACATCTGCTACGCGCTGGGCGACACGCTGATCATCAACGGCCTGGTCGCGCTGGCGGGCTGGACACCCAGACTCATCGGCGCCGCGGTCCGGCCGCTGCAGAACGGGCGGCTGCAGGGCTACGGCCTGGGAATGGCCGGGGGCGCCGCCATGCTCGTCATCATTGTCTGGTGGATGCTCTAAGAAGCCCGAAAGGATTTTTTGCCACGAAGAGGCACCAGAGTCACAAGAGAGAATGCAAAGCGAACGCTGCCTCCACCCCAATGAACTGTACCTTTTTTGCGCCTTCTGAGCCTCTTTGCGGCTGAACGAAAATGCTCCTTACCCTCCTGCTCATCCCAACGCTCACTGCCCTGGCCATCATGCTGCGCCCGGCGCGACAAGCCGCACCGATCGCGCTGGCGGGTTCGCTGCTGGCGCTGCTTTGGGCATGGTTCGTCTGGCGAGCGTTCGACTTTGGCGACAGCGCCGCCATTCAACTTGTTGCCTCGTGGACCTGGATCGAGCCGATGGGGCTCCGCTTCTCGCTTGGCGTCGATTCCGTCGCGCTCATGCTCGTCATGCTCACCGCCCTGCTCACGCCCCTGGCGGTGCTCGGCTCGTGGACGGCCATCACGCAGCGCGTGCGCGAGTTCTACCTCTGGCTGGTGATTCTCGAAATCGCCATGCTCGCGGTGTTCATGGCCCGCGATCTGCTCGTGTTCTATCTGGCCTTCGAGTTCACGCTCGTGCCGATGTTCTTTCTCATCGCGGTCTACGGCTCGACCAACCGGGCTCGCGCTTCGATCGTGTTCTTCCTCTACACCTTCACGGGCTCGATCATCACGCTCATCGGCCTGCTGTACGTCGCCTGGGTGCAGTGGAGCCACAGCGGCAACTGGACGTTTGACATCGGCATTCTCACCGCCACGGCCGCGTCGATGTCGGCTTCTCAACAGGGCTGGCTGCTGCTGGCCCTGTGCTGCGGCTTTGCCGTCAAGGTCCCGCTCTTCCCCGTGCACACCTGGCTGCCGCTGGCGCACACCGAAGCCCCCACCGCCGGCTCGGTCATCCTCGCCGCAGTGCTGCTCAAACTCGGCACCTATGGCCTGTACCGCTTCGCCATGCCCATGTGCCCGGTCGCGTTCAGCCACTACGCGCCGCTCATCGCCGTACTGTGCATCATCGGCATCATCTACGGCGCGCTGGTCTGCTGGGTGCAGCGCGACGTGAAGCGCCTCATCGCCTACTCTTCGGTAAGCCACCTGGGCTTTTGCGTGCTCGGGCTTGCGGCCATCAACACCGCCGGCGTGAGCGGCTCGGTCATGTACATGATCAACCACGGCCTGTCCACCGGCGCGCTGTTCCTGTGCATCGGCATGGTCTATGAGCGCTACCACACCCGCTCGATGGATGAACTCGGCGGCATGGCGCGGCGGATGCCGCTCTGGACCGCCTTCACCGTCTTCTTTGTCATGAGCAGCGTCGGCCTGCCGGGCCTCAACGGCTTTGTCGGCGAGTTCCTCACCATCTTCGGCGCCTTCACGTCGGGCCAGCCATTGCAGGGCCTGCCCACCGCCGGCCCCCTCGGACCGTGGTATGCCGCCTTCGCCGGCACGGGCATGATCCTCGCCGCCATCTACCTGCTCTACTTCTGCGGGCACCTGCTCTTTGGCGCCTACCACGTTCCCGATGCGGCCCACGCCGCGGTGCACGATCACGGCCACCACCATCGCCTGCCGCGCGACCTCTCGCTGCGCGAGATGATCGTGCTCGCCCCGCTGGCCGTGTTGTGCATCTGGCTCGGCGTGCAGCCGGGCGTCATTCTTTCGCGCATCGAAGCGCCGGTGACGCAGGTCGTCACCAGCGTCAACCTGGCCGCGAGCCAGCCGCTCGCAGCCGCCGTCGCCGCGCCCGACGTGGAGGGCCGCTGACATGCTCGACCGCGTTGCCACGCTCTGGCCCGAGATCACGTTGCTCATCACCGTTCTTCTGCTGATGATCACCGGCACCAGCGGCGACAAGGACTTCCGCCGCGTCGGCTCGTGGATCGCCGGCCTGGGCCTGTTCATCGCCTTCGTTCTCGCCGCGCGCATGTCCGAGCCCGACACGCTGCTGCCCAGGCTCGCGGGTTTCATGCGGCCGGCCGCGTGCGTGGTCGGCGTTCTCCTTCTGCTCGGGCTGGGCAACGTGGATGCCCGCTTCGAGAAGGACATCGACGCCGGCCGGCGCTTCGATCCGCTTGAGGCGACGCACGGCGAGTTCCTGTGCTTCTTCCTGCTCTCGCTGGCGGGGCTGATGCTCTGTACGACGGCGAGCGATCTCATCTGGCTGTTCCTCGCGCTCGAGATGACCAGCCTGCCGACGTACATCATGGTGGCCACCGGCCGCAGCAAGGTCGCCGCGCGCGAAGCCGCGGTCAAGTACTTCTTCCTCGGCGCTGCGGCGGCGGCGGTGTTCCTCTACGGCTTTGCCATGCTCTACGGCGCGACCGGTTCGCTGCACCTCATCGACATCCGCGCCGCGCTGGAGGCTCAGGCGGCCGCAGGCGGCATCAGCCCGCTGGCGATCCTCGGCCTGACGCTGTCGATCATCGGCATCTCGTTCAAGATCGCCGCCGTGCCCATGCACTTCTACACCGCTGACGTCTACGAAGGCGCCGCCACGCCCGTGACGGCCTTTCTCGCGTTCGTGCCCAAGGCCGCCGGGTTCGTCACGCTCATGCTCCTGCTCTCAACGGCGCTGCACCTTGGCGAAGGCGGCCAGCCCTGGCCCGAGGCCATCCGCGTTCTTCTGTGGGTGCTCGCGGCGCTGACCATGACCATCGGCAATGCGCTGGCCATGTGGCAGAATCGCATCAAGCGCGTCCTGGCGTACTCTTCGATTGCACACAGCGGGTACATGCTCGTCGGCCTCGTCGCGGCGATGGAGACGGCCGGCTCGGCCGCCGATTCACCCACGACCAACGGCTTTGCCGCCGTGCTCTTCTATCTCGTTGCGTACGGGCTGACCAATCTCGGCGCGTTCTACGTCCTCGCCTGCCTGCAGCGGCGCGGCGAAGAGCTGGAAACCTTTGACGACCTCGAGGGCCTGTGGGATCGCCACGGCGGATACGCCACCATCATGGCGCTGTGCGCGCTCTCGCTCATGGGTTTGCCGCCGCTGATCGGCTTCTTTGCCAAACTGTTCCTGTTCACCTCGGCGATCCGCGCCGGCGAGTACACGCTGGTGGTGATCGCCGGCCTCAACAGCGCCGCCGCCGCGTGGTACTACCTCCGTCTCGCCGGCGTCGGCTGGGTGCACCGGCCCGGCAGCGCCGCAGCCGAGGTCGAACGCACGCCGGCGCCAGGCCGCCGCTTTGCGGCTGGGCTGTCCGCCGTCGCCGCCGTGGCTCTGGTCATTCTCACGGCGCGGCTCATCACCGCGGGCGACGCGGCCGTGCAACTGCGATCACCCGCCGCCGCGGTGGATCACGCTGCTGCGCCGGCCGCCGCCGAATCCGCCTCGCGCCACTGAGCCCCGGCTGCACCTCTCAACTCATAGGATTGGCCATGACGACCGAGCAGCGCCCGGTCATTCTCATCGTCGGACCGACCGCAGGCGGCAAGAGCGGCCTGGCGCTGTCACTCGCCCAGCGCCTGCCCGGCGGCGGCGAGATCATCAGCGCCGATTCGATGCAGGTCTATCGCGGCATGGACATCGGCACCGCCAAGCCAACCCGCGAAGAACAGCAACTCGTCCCCCACCACCTCATCGACGTCGTCGAGCCCGACGAGCCTTTTTCCGTTGACGACTGGCTCAAGGCGGCCGAGCGCTGCATCGCCGAGATTCGCGCCCGCGGCCGCTGGCCGATTGTCGTAGGCGGAACGAATCTTTACGTGAAGGCGTTTCTCGAAGGCCTCTTCGAAGGTCCGCCGCCCGATGACTCGCTGCGCGCCCAACTTGCCGGGTGGTCGCTCGCCGATCTGCACGCCGAGGTCGCGCGCGTCGATCCCGCCAGCGCCCAGCGCATCCACCGCAACGACCGCAAGCGCCTGACGCGGGCCCTGGAGGTGCATCGCGCCACCGGAAAGCCGCTGAGCCAGTGGCAGTCGCAGTGGAGCGGCAGGGCGCGTCGCGGCGACGTCACCCTGATCGGTCTCGACTGGCCCGTTGAAGCGATCAATCCGCGCATCAACGCCCGGGTGAAGGCCATGCTGGAGGCGGGCCTGGTCGATGAAGTGAAGGCCCTGCACGCCGCCAGCCGGCTCGGTTCGCAGGCGCGCGAAGCACTCGGTTACAAGCAGTTGCTGGCCGCTCTCGAGGGCAACGACAGCCTCGAAGCGGCGGTCGAGCAGATCAAGATCGAGACGCGGCGCTTCGCCCGCAAACAGCGGACATGGCTCAAGAGTTTCCGGCTCTACCCTGATTCTTGCTGGATTGCCTGCGCAGGCTTGCAGGCGCAAGACATTGCACACCAAGCCTTTAACTTCATCAGCACCCGGACCGGTGGCAATCCGCCGGCAGCGCACACTCCGGCTTGAGGCTATCACTCTCACCGCGATGGCGGCCCAGTTGCATTAAAGGTATGCCACTTGACCAGCCGACTGCCTTGGGGTACGAAATCCACCCAATCGCAGCCCTGCCTCAACCTGCCGCCGCGCCGGCCGGCAGCGGGGTACCCTCGGATCGACGGACAAAGACCACCAAGATGGCCAAAAAGACCAAGTCGAAATCTTCCTCCCGACGCAAAAACCCCGCCGCCGTGGACACGAAGGGCAAGCACCTGGTGATCGTCGAGTCACCCAGCAAGGCTCGCAACATCAACCAGTACCTCGGCCCCGACTACGTCGTCAAGGCGTCGGTCGGGCACGTGCGCGACCTGCCCAACAAGTCGCCCAAGGGAGTCAAGCAGCCGGTGCCCGGCGTCGATCTCGAGCACCGCTTCAAACCGACCTATGAGATTCTGCCCGGAAAGAAGACGACGATCAGCGAACTCAAGAAGGCCGCGCGCAACGCCGCCGACGTCTGGTTCGCCACCGACCTTGATCGCGAGGGCGAAGCCATCGCCTGGCACCTCGCGCAGGAGCTGGGCATCGAATCCCGCGATGCCAAACGCGTCGTCTTCAACGCTGTCACGCGCAGCGAGGTCAGACGCGCCTTTGAGAACCCGCATCCGATCGATGAAGATCGCGTCAACGCGCAGCAGGCGCGGCGCATCCTCGACCGCATCGTGGGCTACCAGGTCTCACCGCTGCTCTGGAAGAAGGTGGCTCGGGGCCTCAGTGCCGGACGCGTCCAGTCGGTCGCCGTGCGGCTCGTGGTCGAGCGCGAGCGGGAGATCCGCGCTTTCGTTCCCGATGAATACTGGAACCTGAGCGTCCGCCTCACCACCCAGCGCGCCAAGCTCTCGACGATCGCCCAGCAGTGGATGGCCTTCGCGGGCAAACTCGATGAGAAGGGCAATCCGCCCACAATCAAGGCGCAGAACGCCTGGCTGGCCAAACATGACGCATTCCGCGCCGACCTCTTCGAGATCGACGGCGTCAAGCCCGAGATCGGAAGCGCCGACGCCGCGCTGAAAATCGCCAGGCGCGCCGGCTTCACGCTCAGCGACCGCATCGAGAAGCGCGACGAGAAAGCCAAGGGCCCCGCCCAGCATCTCGTCGAGTTCGTCGGCGCGACCGACCCGAGCGACTTTGTCATCACCTCGATCGAGACGAAGCGCACCACCTCGCGCCCCGGCGCGCCGTTCATCACCTCGACGCTCCAGCAGGCGGCCTCGACCCGCCTGGGCTTCGGCGCGCAGCGCACCATGCGCATCGCCCAGCAGCTGTACGAAGGCGTCGATCTGCCGCGCCACGGCACCGTCGGCCTCATCACCTACATGCGAACCGACTCGACCCACCTGTCGAGCGAAGCGATCAACATGGCGCGGCAGTACATCGGCTCGACGTTTGGCGACAAGTACCTCCCCGATGCGCCCAACTCCTACAGCAGTTCGAACAAGGCCGCGCAGGAAGCCCACGAAGCCATCCGCCCCACCGACGTGAGCATCCACCCCGACGCCGTTGCCGGCGCGCTCAGCCCCGACCAGGCCAAACTCTACCGCGTGATCTGGGAGCGCTTCGTCTCCTGCCAGATGACGCCGGCCCAGTGGGATTCGACAGCCGTGCTCTCCAGCCCGGTGCGCGATCAGGGCCTCGTCTTCAAGTCCACCGGACGGGTGCTCGTCTTCGACGGCTTCCTCAAGGTCGCCGGCGTGCCCATCGCTTCCGACGAGCAGACGCTGCCGGCGATGAAGGAGCAGGACCATCTCGGCCCGTTCGATCTCAAGCCTCTGCAGAAGTTCACCAGTCCGCCGCCGCGCTACACCGAAGCATCGCTCGTCAAGACGCTCGAAGAAGAAGGCATTGGCCGGCCCTCCACCTACGCCGCGATCATCCAGACCATTCAGGATCGCAAGTACGTCGAGCAGCGCGAGCGCCGCTTCTTTGCCACCGACCTCGGCGAAGTCGTCACCGACAAACTCGTCGAGGCATTCCCCGACATTCTCAACCTCGGCTTTACGCGCGAGATGGAAGGCGAACTCGATCGCATCGAGTCGCGCGAAGTGGACTGGGTCGCGGTGCTCGACGAGTTTTACGGTCCGTTCAGCGTGCGGCTCGAAGAAGCGCACGAGACGCTCAAGCACGCCAAGGCCGAAATCGAACCCGCGCCCGACGACATCCGCTGCGAAAAGTGCGGCGCCACCACCGTCTACCGCTTCGGCAAGAACGGCCGCTTCCTCAGCTGCTCGCGCTATCCGGATTGCGATTACGCGTCGCCCATCGACACGGAGGGCCGGCCGCGCAAGATCGAGCCGGTCGATGTCGCCTGCCCCAAGTGCGGCGCGCCGATGAACAAGCGCACCGGGCGCTTCGGCGCCTTCCTGGGCTGCACGAGATACCCGGACTGCGACGGCATCCTGAAACTCGACAAGAAGGAGCGCCCCGTCGCGCCCCAGCCGCCGCCCTATGCGACTGATCTGCCGTGCCCCAAGTGCGGCGAGCCGCTGAACCTTCGCAGCGGCAAGCGCGGCCCGTGGCTGAGTTGCTCCGCGTTCCCCAAGTGCCGCGGCCGGGGCGCTTGGACGAAACTCGATGCCAAGGATCAGCAGCGTCTCGAGAAGGCGCTGGCGGCGCATGAGAAGGAACATCCGATTCCCGTGATTACCGACCTCAAGGGCCACCCGCTGACCGACGAGCGCGGCCAGCCGCTCGAGAAGCCGGCAGATCGCGGCGAAAGCGCCTCCGGCAACGTGTCTCACGACGCCGCATAACACCGGAAAAGGTACCTGGCACCTTTTCTTAGTTGGACTGGGCCGCTGGACGCCGGCCGACCGTTGCATTCCGGCAACATGGCGCTTCAGTCTGGCGCGCCGATGGCCGATCCGCCTCATGGACATGTTGCCGCAATGCGACACGCTGTCGGCTTCTGGGTGCATCATCCGCCTCTCGCGGGCGGGCGCCTCCATATCGGCCGGGCGCGACACCGGCGGCCCGGGTCGTGCCGCTCCGCCTGCCGGGGCGCCAACTCCAACTGGCCACCTGGCCGCGCTGTTGCGCGAACTGCACAGGACTTCGGCACCGATCACGGAATCTATTCGCCAGGGGGCGACTCGCCCGCCCCTCCGAAACGCCGCTTGAGGAAACCACAGGCCGCCATGACTGCATCCGATCCACCGCCGCGCATCCTCGTCGTGGACAACGACCCCATCGCGTGCGAAGGCCTGCGGGAAGTCCTGCGCACGCACGACTACGACACCGCAACCGCGCTGAACGCCGAGGAAGCCCTGGCCGCACTCGCCGACGCCGAGCGGCCTCAGGATGATCGCGCCGCCCGGCCATTTGGCCTCGTGATCACCGATCTCAATCTGCCCGGCACCGACGGCACCGAACTGCTCCGCCGCATTCGCAGCCGCCATCCCGACGTCGTCGTCATCGTGCTCACCGCCTACGGCACGATCGAGGCCGCCGTGAACGCCATCAAACTCGGCGCGTTCGACTACCTCACGCACCCACTCGTCGAAGAGGAACTGCTCGCGCTGCTCGACAAAGCGGTCCGGCACGGGGCGCTGCTCGCGCAGAACCATCACCTGCGCCGGCAACTCGATGACCGCTTCGCGCTGGACAACATCGTCGGCCGCGACCCGCGCATGCAGCGCATCTACGACCTCGTCGAGGCGGTCGCGCCGACCAAGACCAGCGTGCTGATGACCGGCGAATCCGGGACGGGCAAGAGCCTCATCGCCCGCGCCATCCACCAGCGCTCGCCGCTGCGCGACAAGCCCTTCATCGAAATCTCCTGCGGCTCGATCCCCGAAACGCTGCTCGAATCTGAACTCTTCGGCCACGTCAAAGGCGCCTTCACCGGCGCCCACGCCGACAAGATCGGCCGCTTCCTCGCCGCCGACGGCGGAACGATTTTCCTCGACGAAATCAACTCCGCTTCGCCGGGCATGCAACTCAAACTGCTCCGCGTCCTCCAGGAAAGGCGCTTCGAGCCCGTCGGCTCGACCAAGACGGTCGAAGTGAACGTGCGCGTCGTGCTCGCAAGCAACGAACCGCTTGAGCAGCTCGTGGCGCAGGGCCAGTTCCGCCAGGACCTGTATTACCGCATCAACGTCGTGAAGATCGAGCTGCCGCCGCTGCGCGACCGGCTCACCGACGTGCCCGTGCTCGCCGGCCACTTTCTCGAAAAGCAAAGCCGCGCTGCGGGGCGCGAGATCCTCGGCTTCACGCCCGACGCCATGGCGGCGCTGCAGCGCTTCTCCTACCCCGGCAACGTGCGCGAACTCGAGAACATCGTCGAGCGGGCCGTCGTGCTCTGCCGCGGGCCGAAAATAGGCGCCGAAGATCTTCCGCCGACCGTCGTCGAAAACCGCCCCGGCCAGATGGCGCTGCTCCACCACCGCCGGGGCGACGCCGATCCGATCCCCTGGGATGGCGAGACGCTGGCCGCAGCGCTCGAGGCGCAGGAGCGCCGCATCATCCTCGCCGCGCTCGACGCCAACAACTGGAACCGCAATCAGACTGCGGCCCAACTGGGCATCAATCGCACCACGCTCTACAAGAAGATCCGCGCCTTCCGCCTCGACGAGTACCCGCAGGCGGGATGAACCGATGCGACGAAAATAGGCCGGACTCATGATGAGTCCGGCCCTTGATCAGTCAGCCAATCTCGTCGGCTCTCAATACGTCCAGTCCACGCGATTGGTCTTGCGGCAACTGTCCAGTTCGAGCGCCTGGTAGCGCACCGTGCGACCCGCCGCACCATTGGGCGTGAAACCCACGAACGTCGCCACGCCGTTGTTGTTGGCGATCGCGCTGCCGGCCACGACCGGCTGGCGGAGGTCCAGCGACACGCCGTAGCAGTACGCCTCGATGTTCGTCGTGCCCGCCTGCAGGCTGTAGGTGAGATAGACGCGCTTGCCGGGCGTGCACGCGCTGATGGTGAACGTGTTGTTCTGGCCTGGCAGACCCGGCACGGGATTGGCCAGCTGCAGTTGGATCGGCGTCAGCAGAAACGCGCGGTTCTGGCCGTTCTTGTACGCCAGTCCGACGATCTGCCCGCTGTCGTTGATGTCCTGGGCGCGGCGCAGGTTCCAGCCGGAGTTGGGCGCGATGAAGTCATTCAGATTCTTGGGGCCCGTGGGCTGGTAGATCGTCGCGATGTCCCCGCCGCTGCGGCCGACGATCTGGTTCTTGTTGTTGATCGCATCGGCATAACTCGTCGTCTCGCCCGGCAACACGCCGAGGTTGTACATCTGGTTGTTCGTGTACACGAACGCCCGGGCCCGGTCCTGCGCGTTCTCCGAGTAGCCGACGATGCGACCGCCGTTGTTGATGTCGTTGGCCACGCTGATCCCGCCGAGCGTGCCGAGGTCCACCATCTGGTTGTTTTCGTAGCGGAACGCCCGCCGGCTGCTGACGCTGTTGTAGTCTGACCAGCCGACGATCACGCCGAAGTCATTGATGCCCTCCGCGGCCGTGTACGTGCCGCCGAAACTGCCGAGATCGACCATCTGGCTGTTCTGGTATCGGAACGGCCGGAAGAGCGCGTTCCCGGCGGTCCACGCGCCGCCGACGATGATGCCCGAGTTGTTCAGCGCGCGGCCGTCGCTTTCCGTCCCGCCGAGCGTGCCGAGGTTGTGCAGCGATCCGTCGTAGAAGAACGCGACGCGATTGCCGTTGGCCAGATCAGCCGCTCCGCATACGTGCCCCGAGTCGTTGATCTTGTCGGCGTATCCCTCCGAGCCGCCGAAGGTGCCCAGGTCGAGCACGACGCCTGCGGTCCACCGACCGGGCCGATAGTTCAGCGTGCTGCCGCATACCTGCCCGTTGTTGTTGATGCCGTATGCGTTGGTCATGTTCAGGTCCGTCACCGTGTACGCCTGGCCCATCGCAGCTGCGCAAAGCGCAGCGCCTCCGAGCATTCCCGCACACGTGCTCATAGCGCGCAATTTCATCCTGATCCCCTTTCAGCCGCCGGGCGGCAATCGATTGTTCAATACAGCGCCACTCTCGCCTCTGACGCGCTCGCCCGGACATCGGTCGATGGCTCGCGCAAGAAGTCGGAGCGTCATCAAAGTGAAGCGAGGCGGTCGAGTCAACAGGAGTTCGCGGTCCGAACCACAACTGAACGAACTAGCGCCCCGCCTGCGCAGGTGAGACAAACACGTGCGGCGCAATGAGTTCAACCGTCCGGTCGCCGACGCCGTTGACGCGCTGCAGATCATCGAGCGACGTGAACGGCCCATTCGCTTCGCGATCGGCCACGATGCGCTCGGCCATCGCCGGGCCGATGCGCGGCAGCGCCTGCAGTTGCGCAGCGCTGGCCGTATTGAGATCCAGCCGCATGTCGGGCGGCGCGATCTGCGGGTGGTCCGCGGCAAGCGTTGACACGTGAATCGGACGAGACGCCGCGAGCCAGGCCATGGCGCACGCCAGGATCAGCAGCACGCCAGCCGCCACCGCCCACTGGACGGGCATCGCGCCGTCGTCCTGCTCTGGTGTCACTGCTCATCCTCGGCGGGGACGCTGACGACCCAGTCGCGCTCGCTGGGCAGCGAGCAGCGCAAGATGCGCCGCCGCAGTTCGCGGTGCAGATCGCCCATCGCCGTCAGCGCCGGCTTGGGGCGGCCCATCGAGGAAATGAGCCCCGCGCCCGGCAGTTCCGCCGACTGGTGGTCGAAGAGTTCGTGGCACACCGCCGACTCGACGAACGGCTTGCTCAGCGCGATCGACATTGCCTTGCGCAGCCACTCCGCCTGCCGCACCGGCGTCCACGGCTCGCGGTAATACCCCGCTGCGTCAGGCTCTTCGCCCGCAGCCTCCGCATTCTTTTTCGCCTCGCCTTCCCCGGCCGCTTGCGCCTTCGCATTCCGCGCCGGCCGGTGGCTCGGCCCGCCCATTCCCGTCACCACCACCGGGAACTCGAGATAGAGCAGCGAGTCGAGGATCGAACTGATCTGCATGAAATCGCGCGTCGCCTGCCCGCGCTCGTGGTGGCCGAACTGCAGGTTGATGCCCACCATGTCGAGTTTGAATCCCGACTGCGCGATCATCTCCGCGTAGACGATCGGCGGCACCGAGCGCGGATGCCCCGAGAAGTACTCGCCGAAGGGCTCGGTCACCTCGACGAGCGTCCGCCCCTGCGGGTGCAGCGTCTTGACCAACCCCGTGGCCATGCGCGTCAGATCCATCAACTGGTCGTACGCCAAGGTGAAACTCTCGTTGATGTGCAGCGACGAGGCGATGTTCCAGATCGAGACCGACGAGCGGTAGCGCTTGACGATCGCCTCGATGTGCTCGTGCAGCAGGTCGTAGAGCGTGTCGTAGTCGTGCTCCCAGATGTAGAGCCACTCGGGCACGCTCAGGGCGCGAAAGTCGATGATCGGCCCGAGCATCACGGGGAACTTGCTCTTGCCCGCCCACTCGATCCACCGGTCGAACTTGCTCCAGTCGTATTCCCCCTCCTCCGGCTCGACCTCGCGCCAGCGGATCGGCGCCGAGATGAAATCAAAGTCGCGCGTGATGATCTCGGTGAGCGGTTCGGCGAACTGGCTCTGGTACGTCCGCACCCCCAGCGCCGGCGCCGGCTCGCCTCGGTTGGCGAATCGCTTGGCCAGCAGGATGTCCGCGTGCATGAAGGTCAGCTTCTCACCCGCGGCGATGGCCTGGATGAGCGCCTGCCGGGCGAGTTCCTGCGCCTTGGGAGGATCGGTCGATTCGAGACTCAGCGCCTGCGTGAACAGGTCGCGGGCCGCGGCCCACTGCCTGATGATCGGGTGATCCTCTTCAAGTTCGAAGAGCATCCAGTCTTCGAGTTTGACGATGAACATCTTGATGCGGTGCCGGGCGAGTTCGAGATAGAGGAGGTACGGCTCTTCGCGATCCGGCAGCAGGCAGGTCGGCAGCATGAGCCGGCCGTGCTCTCCGGCGTCGATGAGCAGCACGAGCGAGGCGGACTCGGGCGAGCGCTTGTCGCACTGGATCATGCCCTCGCGGAAGGTGACGTCGCCCTGCACGCCGATGTCGTTGGCGCCGATGAGGTGAGCCTGCTGCAAGGGAAAGTCGGCGGCGGGTTGTTGTCCGTCGTAAACGGAATACACAAGCATCCGGGAACGCTCCAGCCGTCTGGGATGGTCGCGGTGAGCCGGGCCGGGCCCGCGCGGACCCCAGCATCGGCCGGGCAGCCGATTGTAGCCGCGCAGGGGCGAGGGCTTGTGAGACCGATGCCGCTGCCGTGCGCAGGTCGGGACAAGGCTTTGCGCACGCCCGGCATTTGGGTGACGACCCCGGGTGACGAAATCGCCGCACACGCCTCGATCATCGGCGGCGATGCGCACCACCCCGGTAGAATGGTCATCGCTCATAGCCATCAAGAGGGAGACTCGCCGATGTGGAATGCGATGCATGGCGTGCTGCCGCTGGTTTGGTTGCTCACTGCCGTCACCGCCCCACCGCCGGCAGCGCCGCCGCCAGAGGCAACACTCTCGGTCGAACAGGCCCGCACGATCCTGTCGCGCGACCCGCGCGTCGCGGCGATGCTCGAGAAAGCGCCATACAAGTCAATCGACTACGCCATCGTGCCGGCTGAAGAAGCGGCGCCGAACTCGGATCGGATCGTGGTGAGCACCCGAGCGCACGACTATCACGCTCCGCGATCTGTCAATGTAATCAGCGTCAGATCCGCTTCCGAACTTGACGTCATGTCATTCCGTTTCGAGGCGTGCAGTTTCATCAGCTTCAGCCCGGTCCCTGAGCAGGACGAGGAGGGTAATCCGATCGATGAAGGTCGCAATCGCCTCGATCGCTATTGGTCTTCCACCGACTGGAAGGCGACGAGAGCGACACTGGCGGCTTTGGGAGATGGCGATCCCGACTCAATTGACAGTAAGGCAGCGTATCGTCAGGCTTTCTTATCGCTGCGCAAGATGAAAGATCGCGAACTGCTTGATCTGGCTCTGACCGCCGAATCGCAGTGCTGGACGAAGGCGAAAACAACTGATGAACTCGTCAGCATCGTCTTCGCGATGTACATTCGCGAAGGCTTTGAGGCAAAGGATAAAGAACTGCGCGGCACGATCATTCGCCTGAAGCATCCATCCGGCAGTGAAATCATCATGTTCCCCACCGACGTGGCGCCAGATGGCACCGGCGGATGCAATGTACGTCTGAACTGGCTTGACTTGGACGCACTTGGCATCGGAGTGCGCGACGGCGGGATAGGAATTCGATTCGAATGGGATGATGCGGAGGACAAGGTAGCCGACGAATCGGCTGTGTTCCTCGCGGGAATCCTGTTCGACCGAGAGATCGAGCGCGTCGGGCAGGCCGGTCAGGATCGGTAACCAGCCCGCCGACCGAAGCGCACGCTTGCGCGCACAGGGCCACAGCGCATCGCCCTCCCGTCGCATCGCGCACGGCGGCGCACCGGGGTCGGCGCGCTTTGTGCGCTGGTGCTCTCAAAACCGCATGAAAGCTCGTTCACACGCCCATCCGGCGCGCGGAATTCGACGAAAATCGTTCGAAATCGTCGGGCATTGGGCCGCGATCTGGCACGATAGGTCAAAGGCGCGCCTCCGCGCGCACGGGCGCGGTCACTTTTTCTCCCAGAGCGGCTCGCCGCGAGCGCGCATGGGTGCGCCCCGTGGTGCGATTCCGTGCGCGGCACGGCTTTTGCCACGCACTTTCTTCGCCGGCGCGGCGAGGCTGAACCGTTCGGGGCACGCCGTTTGCCTTGGCGGCGAGGCGCTGGGCCGCGCGGCCGATCGAGGCATACATTTCACCCATGACCAACGCACTCTACAAGACCGATCTCCCCCTGCCCAACCGCCGCCAGGGCAAGGTCCGCGACATCTACGAACTCCCCGCCGACTCCGCCGGCCGGCCGCGCCTGCTCATCGTCGCCACCGACCGCCTGAGCGCCTACGACGTCGTCATGCCCACGGCCTTTCCCGGCAAGGGCCGTCTGCTCACGTCCATCAGCATGAAGTGGTTCCGCTGGATCGAGAAGCAGGCTCCGCTGGGCATCAAGCATCACGTGCTCAGCACCGCCAGCTCTGACCTACCCGTCTCCGAGGCCGACCGCAAGGCGCTTGACGGCAGCATCATGGTCTGCCGTCGCAGCAAGGTCGTGCTGATCGAATGCGTCGCGCGGGGCTACATCACCGGCTCTGGTTGGAAAGAGTACAAGAAGGACGGCACCGTCTGCGGCATCAAATTGCCTGCGGGCCTCAGGCAGTGCGACAAACTGCCCGAGCCGATCTTTACCCCCGCCACCAAGGAAGACGTCGGCCACGATGAGAACATCACCTTCGAGCGCGCCTGCGAACTCGTCGGCGAAGGTCTCATGACCCGCCTGCGGAAGATCACGCTCGATCTCTACAAGCAGGCGCACGACTATGCGAAAGCGCGCGGCATCATCATCGCCGACACCAAGTTCGAGTTCGGCCACGCCATCGACGCCAAGGGCAACGTCACGGATGAACTGCTGCTCATCGACGAAGTGCTCACGCCCGACAGCAGCCGCTTCTGGCCGCTGGACAAGTACGAACCCGGCCGCGACCAGGAGAGTTTCGACAAGCAGTACGTGCGCAACCACCTCGAAACGCTGGTCGCTGCCGGGAAGTGGGACAAGACCCCGCCGGGGCCGGAGATTCCAGCAGACATCGTGCGCAACACCATCGCCAAGTATCAGGAAGCACACGACAAGTTGTTCAGCTGAGATCAGCCGCGAAGAGGCACACAAGGCGCAAGAAAGAATGCTCGGATTCAGGGTCTTTCATTCTGAGTCTTCTGTGCCTCTTTGCGGCGAAGCCTGATGTCACGACTTCCCTTCGATCCTGATCGCGTGCGCGGCGGCGAAGCTGCGGCGTCCAAGCGCGCCGTCGGCGAGGCGCCGCTCAGCGTTTCGCAGGTCACTGAACTCATTAACCAGGCGCTGGTCGACCACCTGCCGCGCAAGGTCAGCGTGGTGGGCGAGATCAGCAATCTCTCGCGCCGCGGGCACTGGTACTTCTCGCTCAAGGATGAGACGGCGGTGCTCAAGTGCGTCGCGTGGGCGAGCAAAGCGGGCAAGTTCGGCTTCGACGCCAAGGACGGCCTGTCGGTCGTCGCCAAAGGCGCCATCCAGCACTACGGCCCGCAGGGGCAGACGCAGCTGTATGTCGATTCGCTCGAGCCCATCGGGGCCGGGGCCCTTGAGCTCCGCTTTCGCGCGCTGTGCGAAGAGTTGCGGGCGCTTGGCTACTTTGATGTACAGCGCAAGAAGCCGGTGCCGATGTTCCCGCGCCGCGTGGCGATCATCACCTCGGCCAAAGGTGCTGCGCTGCAGGACTGTCTCGACACCATGCGCCGCCGCTGCACCGCCGTCGAGATTCTCGTCGTCGATGTCCGAGTGCAGGGCGCTCAGGCGGCGGGCGAGATCGCCCGCGCGATCCGGCATATCTCAAGACGCCATGCCCGGCTGCGCGTCGATGCCCTGCTGCTCACGCGCGGCGGCGGTCCGATCGAAGATCTCTGGGCGTTCAACGAGCGCATCGTCGCCGACGCGCTGCGGGCCTGCCCGATTGCGACGGTGGCGGCCATCGGGCATGAGACCGACACGACGATCGCCGAACTTGTTGCCGATCTGCGCTGCGCCACGCCCACGCAGGCGGCCATGCGCCTGGCGCCGGATCAGCGCGAACTGCTCGCGCAGATCGACCAGAACGAGCGGCGCCTGTCGCTGCATCTGCGCCATCGCTTGCGCTACGCGGCTCAGCAACTGCACGCGCTGCAGACGGCGCTGTGCACCGCCGGGCGCGAAGCGCTGCACGATCGCGCGAGGCGAGCGCAGCGACTGGCACTGCGCCTCGGGCCGCTGCGGCCGGATCGCGTCATCGTCGAGCGCGGCCGCCGGCTCGGCCTGGCGGCGCACCGGCTGCACGCCGCCGCCGCACACACCATCAGCCAACGGCGCCCGCAACCCACTTCGTTGGCGCAGGCGCTGAATCGCGCAGCGGCTGACTGCCTCGGCAGCGCGGGCAACCGCCTCGACCGCGCGCACGCCACACTGCGGAGCATCGACCCGCGCCGCGTGCTGGCGCGGGGGTACTCCATCACCCACAAGCCCGATGGAACCGTCGTGCGCACTGTGGCTGACGCCGGCCCCGGCCAGCGACTGCTCACCAACGTCTCGGACGGCACGATTGAAAGCGAAGTGACGGGTTCGGCGCTGCGCCCGCCCCGGCCGGCGGCCGGCTCTCCCGGACAGCCCCCGGCCGCCCCCGCTCGTCGGCGGTCGCGGCGTGGCGCGGCGCCACCGAACCAGATGGAACTGTTCGATCACCTCCGGTAGAGTCGATGCCATGTCCAAGCGCAAGAATGCCGCTTCCGAGCCGTCCGCAGCCGAGACGCTCAACTACGAGCAGGCGGTGACGGAACTCGAGCAGATCATCGACCAGATGGAATCGGGCGAGACGCCGCTCGAGCAGGCGCTGGCCGATTACGAGCGGGGCGTGGCGCTGCTCAAGCGCTGCCGCTCCATCATCAGCTGGGCCGAGCAGAAGATCGAGCACCTCAAGGCGATCGCCGACGAGACCGCCGCCTCCGCCGCCGAGACGGTCGATCAAGAGTGCCAGGACGAGGACGAGCCGAATCGATGAACGGCATCGACGCGTATCTCCGGCCGTTCTGGATGTACCAACTCGTTTACGTGCCGTTTGTGTTTGCGCTGGGCGCAATCGTCGGCAGCTTCCTCAACGTCGTGATCTTCCGCCTGCCGGCGCGGCAGAACATCATCTCGCCGCCGTCGCACTGCCCGGTGTGCAACGAGCGACTGCGCTGGTATGAGAACCTGCCAGTGGTCGGCTGGATCCGCCTGCGCGGACGCTGCGGCCACTGCGGCGCGCCCATCAGCATCCAGTACCCGCTCATCGAGGCGCTGTGCGGCACGGTCTTCACGCTCATCTTCGTGCTGGGGTACATGGTCCTGCCGACGGCGCCGTTCATCGGCGAACTGCTGCCGGCCTATCTCGGCCGCTTTCCCGGGCTCAGCGCGACCTGGCCCATCCCGCTGCTCTACTGCATTCTCTTTTCGGCGCTGCTGGCGATGACGATGATCGACCTGCGGACCTACACGATCCCCATCGAACTCACCTGGGCGGTCACGTTGCCGGCCCTGCTCGTGCACGCGATCATGCCCATCTGGCCGGGCGGATCGCTGCGGCTGCCGCTCTCTCAGATGCCCGCGGGCGCCGATGGCTTTGACCTGGGCGCGTGGACCATTCCGCTGGTGGGCCCGGCTGGCCTGGCGGCGGCGCTGGGCGGCGCTCTGGGCATCGTCATCTCGACGGCGCTCATCCGCCTCAACCAGTTGCGCTATTCCTTCCTCGACTTCGATCTCTACGTCAAGGAAAACGATGAAATCATCGACTACCCCCACCCGCGGCGCGAGCTGGAGTGGGAACTGGACTTTCTCGGCCCGATCGTGCTCGGCGTGCTGTTGGGGCTGAAGATCGGCTCGCACTGGGCGGGCGTCAGCCTGCCGCTGTGGGCGGGCTCGCTGGGCGGCTCGCTGATGGGTTATCTTGTCGGGGCCGGGCTCATCTGGCTCTTCCGGCTGGCGGGGACGGTGGCGTTCGGCAAGGAAGCCATGGGCCTGGGCGACGCCCACATGCTCGCCTGCGTGGGCGCGGTGCTGGGCTGGGTGGATCCAATCCTCGTGTTCTTCCTGGCCCCGTTCCTGGCCATCCTCGGCATGCTCATCGGCACGGCTCTGAGCCGCTGGCTCAAGGGCTTTGCGCGCTACATTCCCTATGGGCCGTGGATCGCGCTGGCGGCGGTGGTGGTCATCATCGGCGACCGGTGGATCGAGATTGTTCTGGAGGCGATTCTGAAGGTTCCCGTGAATCTCCCTTGATTTCCGTCCCGCCGGCGCGCCAGTGCTGGACTCGCCCGGTGAATTCGCTATTGATGATGCGCCTTTGTTGAACCTCGAGCCTGAATGACGATACTCAGACCGCACAAGAGACAGGAAAGGAACGGGTCGATGCGAAGCACTTTCAGGGTGATGGGAATGGCCGGGCTGCTCGCGCTGGCGATGGCTCTGACGGGCTGCAACAACAGCCTCAAGGAAGAGAACGCGCGGCTGCTGGATGAAAACGCCGGCTTGCGCGATCAGTTGGCGCAAACCGAAGATGCGCTCCAGTCCGCAGAGCGGCAACGCTCCGAGCTGGCCGGGGAAGCCAGCCGCTACCGCCAGCAGGTCCAGGACCTGCAGAACAAGCCCGCGGCCCAGCCGCAGCGCACCGGCTTCGAGGGCATCAGCGGCGTCTCCGGCGAGGCGCGGCCCGGCGAGATGGCAGCCGTCGTGGAGGGCGATCTCCTCTTTGACTCGGGCAAGGTCACGCTCAAGTCGTCGGCCAAGTCGTCGCTCGACCAGGTCGCCCGTGTGCTCAACAGCGAGTACGCCGGCCACACGATCCGCATCGCCGGCCACACCGACACCGACCCGATCAAGAAGAGCCAGTGGAAGACCAACGACCGCCTCGCCTGCGAGCGGGCCATGGCCGTCAAGGACTACCTCGTGAGCAAGGGCGTGGACAGCAAGCGGATGTACGTCGCCGGCTTCGGGCCCAACGAGCCCAAGGGCAACAAGGCCCAGTCCCGCCGGGTCGAGGTCGTCGTCCTGCTGCAGTAAGCCGCCGGCCCGCCACCGCCAGCCCGCCAGCCCGCCAGGAGCCGAGCCGGGCGAAGCCGCGAGCGAAAGCCAGGGCAGCAAAAACAAAGGCGGAGGCCCCCACGACGGCGCCTCCGCCCTTCTCTTGCGCCCGGCACAGGCCGGCGCTCAGAGTCTCGCCTCAATATACCCGATCTGCGGGGATTGTGGGAAGAAATCCCGGAATTGCGCGAGAATTTCGCGTCGGCAGAGCAGATTTCCCGCGTGCCGCCCGCCGGGCGAGCGTCGCCGGTCTTCGTCGTCGCCCTACGCCAGCGGGTCGGGGCGGTAGAGCCGGGTGTCCAGGGCCCACACCTTGTCGGTGAAATCCGAGTCGCCCTCCGTGACCACCCCCACCTCCGGCCGCGCGTTGTCGATGCCCATCTGCGTCTTGGCGTCGAGTTCATCGAGGCGCGAGACGAAAATCGCCTCGGGCGTCGAGGGCACCTTGGCCGCGCCGTACTCGGGGATGCCGTGGTGCGAGAGGATGATGTGGTGGAGAACGAGCAGCGCCGCGGGCGGCAGCTCCGGCCCGCCGCGCGCCTTGACCGCATCGGCCTTGCGCTGGAGCATGAGCGAGCCGAGCACGATGTGCCCGACGAGCTGCCCTTCGGTCGTGTACGTGAAGCCGTACTCGTACGACAGTTCCATGCACTTGGCCAGGTCGTGCAGGAACAGCCCGGCGATGACGAGGTCGCGATTGAGTTTGGGATACAGCGGCAGCATGCGATCCGCCAGCGTGCACAGCTGCAGCGTGTGCTCAAGCAGCCCGCCGAGATAGGCATGATGCATCGACACGGCCGCGGGCGAGGCGCGGAACGAATCCATCAGCTTCTCATCGGTGAGGTACTCGTTGATCAGGGCGCGGATGGCCGGGTGCTTGAGCGATTCGAGCAGCGCGAGCAGATCGTCGGTCATCTTCTCGACGTCTTTGGTCGTGGCCGGGAGAAGATTGGGCAGGTCTTCGGCAGCGACCTCGACGGGCCGGATGTCCATGACGATGAGTTGCCGCTCGCCCTGGTAGGGCTGGGTCTGGCCTTCGAGCCAGACAAAGCCGTTGGTGGGCAGGCACTTGAACTGCTGCTCGGTGATGTTCCACATGCGGGCGGCGATCTGGCCGCTCTTGTCGCGGATCAGGGCCTTGAGATACGGCTTGCCGGCCTTGGTCTGACCCAGCTGGGCGTTGTAGATGCAGTAGACGCCGTCGAGGTACTGCGAGTTCTCAAAGTCAGCGATGAACGTGTGCGTGGACATGCGGTCAGGCGGCCTTCCGATCGGGGATTCGTGGGTTTCATGGTAGGCGTGGGGTCATCCGCGCGAATGCGTCGAACGTTGACCACGAAGGACACGAAGAGCACGAAGAGCACGAAGAGCACGAAGGGGGATGATAAATGCACCGAGCCCCGACCGTCTGTGAGACCCTGAGTCGATCGAAGGGTGAGGGAGGGTCTGCGCCCCACGACTGCTGGAAACGCCCGCATGTGGAAACATGCAACGAGGGCCAACGCCCGGAAGGCGCAATCCGGCCAGCCGTTCCGCCAAGTCACGCGGCCCGGCGCTGCTCCGACGCACGCCCAAGTGTCAGGTCTGGACCTGAACCACCTGCTAGGCTTTCCGGATCCCATGCTTCACGCAATTCTCCGAGGCAAACTGGCGGAGCACATCCCCGAACCTCAGCGGCTCGAAGATGCGCTGACTTCGACTGTATTTGGAACGCTCCTGTTTGCGAACGCGCGAAGTATCCTTGCCCACTGGCTCAGCGAAGCCCGGACCGCGGCGGGCGAGGCGACTGACGCTCTCGATGCGCCCGCCGAACCCGCCGAGGCTTGGTTCTGGCCGCGCCTCAGGTGGTCCGAGCCCGACCTGATTCTGCGCATCGGGAATCACATCGTTGTGATTGAAGCGAAATATCGCAGTGGAAAGCACGATCACGCTGTGGCGGAAACGGACGCGACCGGCGAAGGCCCGCTCGCGCTGGCAGATCAACTCTGCCGGCAGGTGAGGAGCATTGAAGACCTGTGCAACGGCGGCTGGGCTTCCGAGGCAGGGCTGACACGGGCCGTACAGAACGCGCGTCTTCGGTTCCTCTACATTGTGGATGAGCGACGGTTGCGAAGGTGCATGCGGGAGTTCCGCGCCTCGGTCAAGCTTGCCCCGCCGCGCGCCGACCTGCGCATCCTGACATGGCAACGGCTTCACCGTCTGCTGCATTTGATCGAAGACCGCGGCAGCCATTGGGCTTGGCCGCTGCGGGATTACCTTGAATACGCCGGTCTCGATGCATACTGCGGCATTCACTCGATGAATCGAACGACCGCGACCGCATGCAGGCCATTGAAGCGATGGAGGCTCGGCGCGAGCGGGCAGAATGAACGCTGGGATGCTCTTAAAGGCTCGCGCCGTGCGACGGCTGTGAAAGGATGGCAGTTCGAGCCATCCCGACGATCGCTGGGTGTATTCATGAAGACGCCACTCGCCGAGCGGATGCGATCAATGAGCCAACTTACACAGTTCAGATTCAGAAAGAGTAGCGATGACTGATCTCACGCGCGAAGAGTTTGCGGTTGCTGTACACTCGACGATAAGCAGCGTACATCACCTGTACAAAGAAGTGGGCCGACTCTACGTGGCGCTTCGTGATGCGCTGCAGGCGGAGCCCGTGCCCTTTGTCGCCATCGGCGGGTTTCCAGCCAAAGTGTCGCGAGACGGATCGCGGACCATTGCCAGGAGTTTCTTCGGCCAACTCTTTGAGCCGAGCCTGATCGACGACCTCTCGCAGGAAGACGAGGAGATGGAAGATGACGAGGAGGAAGAGATCGACGAAGAGAGCACTCCCAAGAAGGGCGGCAAGACTCCGGTGCAGCTGAGCGGCCGACTGCTTGCCGTAAAATTGAAGTTGCACGACCCGAAGAGAGAGAAGTTCGAGCCCCATCTGCAGTATGCCGTGATTGGCGACTGGACGGTTGGGCCCAAGCACGATCCCATCCGGGCCGATGACTGGTTGGCTCGCTACATGCTTCGCAGGATCATCGCCGCCTTCGATCTTGATCGACCGGATCAGCCCACCGTAACGCGAGCGGTGGTCAAGAAGTCGCGCAGCAGGCAGAAGGCCGTGGATCGCCGCGTGAGTTTCCGCGTGCTCAAGAGCGGAGCGCCGGTTCCGCTGTTCGATCTTTCGTCGCTCGAAAGCATTGACCGTGTGGCGCAACGGATACAGGGGATCTGGTCCGGAGAGTAAGAGCGGAGGTCCCCCGCCATCACCATCCGCTGACGCGAGGATGTGCCGAGCGGCGTCGAAGGTCAGACGGCGAGCTGGCCAAATCACGCGGCCGGGCGCGGCTCCGACACACGCCTAACTGTCAGGTTCCACCTGACCGACGCGCTGACCTACCGGCTTCATGTTAGCCAATGGGAGGCAGCTCGGGTTCCATCGAGTGTGACAACGGGGGACCGAGGGTGGCGTGCTGAATATCGACCATCAGGAGTCGAGACTCACATGTCATGCACCGCTGTAATGCGCACCGATCCTCTTGAAGCAGCGATCGAAGCCGTCCGCAGAAGCGAGAGAGTTCTATTTCGTTTCCGGAAGCGAGTAGGTGCTTTTTCACCTTCTCCGAGAATTCGATCGTAGAAGTTGCCAGCGCATCAACATTCAGAATCGGGGTTTGTCGTCGGCCGTTGGTAGTCTGAGTGACCAGCGGAAGTCGGTTTCCCTCCCTTGCCAGCCCGGCGCTCTTGGCAAAATACTGATGAACGACTCCGTGTCGGAACACCAGAATCAAGAGTTCCGCAACCGCTTCATCCAGTTGCGGCTCAAACAGAGTTTCGCAGCGAGTGAAGATAAACTCAAGGTTCTTCCGAGCTTCGGTCTTAACGGCATCTGAATCAGGGCGGAGCAAGAACCCAAAGAGGTCCAGAACTGCGAAGGTGGCCAGTGCAAGCGCGACGGTACATCCCTGCAGTCCTTGTTCGTCCGGTCGAATCTCATCGCGCAACCGACGGATACACGGGATCGTATACACTTCGATGCTGTCTTTGAAGTAATCGTTCACCCATCGGCGTTGATTGTCGTGATTTGTTATGTGTTACTCCTCGCTCGATGTGCGGTCAGTCGCCAGCGTCGTCGTCCGCGCGTGTGAGAACTCGGCTAGCCCAACATGAGTTCCTGCACTAAAAAAAAGCAATCGCCACGAATGCAATCGCGCCTATGACCGCCAGTGGGAAACCCACGATGGCGTACGTTGCGCTCAGAGGCACCCGCCAATAGACATAGCCAGCGAATCCGGCGCACCCAAAGACAGCCAGAGGCGGTACCCACCACGGTAGCGCAAAAAAACCCGCGACGAACAGCAGCGCAATCAGAATCCAGGCACCGAATCCAGCGAGTTCATACGGTAATTCGAGGATGCCGAATGGCCTCAATCCAATGCTGCCCGAAGTCTTGTAGTAATCGTAGTTCGCAAGCGAGGCAAGGAACAGAGTGACGACGTAAACTTCAGATAGCATGTCGAGTTGGATCCGGCTAAGGCCTTCGGCCGATCTATGACGGCGAGTGACGATGGCGACGGTGACTACCGGCTATGCCGGTATCGAGGGTACCACATGCCCTATCGATTCTCGCGTGGGCGCAGCCGATGCCCCTTCGGGCGCGGTCGGCTTTGAATTCTGCCGCTTCGAATTCTTGTCGCGGTGCACGCGGCGACCGGCGCTTTCGGCCTGGTCGCCTTCGATCGTCTCTCGCTTGATCACTTCCTCGCGAAGCATTTTGGAGATCAGATCGGGTTCGATGTTGAGGCCGCTGATTCGGCGGATGCTGCGTTTGATCTCGCTGATGATCGCCGGCGAGTTGAGAAGAATCGCGGCGAGCATGAATCGGCTCGTCGCATCCTTCCGATCGCGGTACTCCGCCAGGGCACTCTTGCTCAGGCCTTCGCGGGTCAGGAGGTACAGCCGTTCAAGGTCGCTCGCGCTCTTGGCGCTCACGGCGGTGAGGTCGATGCGGGCGACTTCCTGCTTGTCGATCGGCTTGCGGAACAGAACGTGGTAGAGACACCACTCGACGCCGTTGGTCAGCACAACCCACTCGCATCCCTGGTTCGACGCGTAGTCGATGGCCTGCTTCACGTGCGCATCGCGCAGTTCCAGCCCGATGGCTTTGACTTCGAGCAGGAAGCACAGTTTGCCATCGACTTTCACCGCGAGGTCGCAGTAGGTGCCGCGCACGCAATGCTCGCTCGTAAGTTCGGCGTACTTGTCGTAGCCGAAGATGTCGCTGAGTATGTCCTTGACGATCGTGACCGTGTCGGCTTCGGATACGTCTCTTGCCTTCTGCTGCTGGAGGATCGCCTGGTACGGCTTGAGATGCTTTACGATGCGCTCGGTTACTCGCTTCGGGATTGCCACGGGCCGCCTCCAGTGATTGAGCACGCCTGATCCGGGGTTCACTCTATGACCGAGTCCTGTTCGGTCAAGGTCAGGTACGGCGAATGCCCGCGTTGGCCGCGAGGGCGACGAGCGCCCGCATCGGTGATGGGTTGGCGATGGTGGCGCGAGGCTCGCCGCGGAGTCACGGAAGGGCGCGATGCGGGCACCGACCAATGACAGCCTCCCTAGATGTGGCACATCACCACCAGGCGATCAGGGCAAATAGCGCGACAGCGAGGATTGGAAGCAGCCACGCTCCGACCGCGAATTTCCAGCGGCTGGATGAACTCATCCTCCGAATTCTTGCGGATCGGCGACACCAGACGATCACGACGAACGTGAAAGCAACTGCTCCAATGGCGAGCATGCTCGTGTCGCCCCAATCCCAGTAATCGTACATGAGCGACTCGATGATCGTGATGATCAGCGCGAAGCCGCAGAAGCCGGCGCCCGCGGCCAAGCCGACGAGGCCGGTGATGAACGCCGCCATGCGCGGCTCGGCGAGGGCGATCTGGAGTGTCAGTTCCTGGCCGCATTCGGGGCATTTGTCGCCGCGCAGGTTGTGGAGGTTGTAGCCGCACATCGGGCAGGCGTCGTCGCAGGCGGCGAGGTGTTGCTCGAGCAGCGTCGGGGAGGCGGATTCTTCAGCGGGGTCGGGCATGATTCTCGTTGCGATACGGCCGATGGGCTCAGCGGCGGCAGGGAACGGTATCGGCATAGGCCGAGCCTTGCGCGACCGCCACTGCTCCCGCGGAGTCCGCGGCCCGGCCCCATGAGCATAGTTGGTGCGGTATCATGTCGGAGCCTCGACCGACACGCGGCTGACTTGCACCGACGGGAGCGCGGCGATGATCATCCCCTACCAGGTTGATGTCCCGATGAGCCGGTGGCCGGTGGCGAACTTTGCCATCATCGGCGTCACGTCGCTCGTGTTCGTGCTCATGATGATTCAGGGCGAGGATGCGGCGGGGTGGGTCGGGCCGATGATCCTTGACGGCTGGTCGATCGGCGGGCTGCTGGGCCACGTGTTCGTGCACGCCGACTTGCTGCACCTCATCGGCAACATGCTCTTTCTCTGGGTGTTCGGCAACGCCATCTGCGCCAAGATCGGCAACCTGTGGTACCCGGCGGTGTACTTCACGCTCGGGATGCTCGCGGCCGCGACGCACAACATCATCGACGGCGCGCCGGCCGTGGGCGCCAGCGGCGCCATCAACGGCGTGGTCGGGATGTTTCTGATTCTCTACCCGCTCAACGGCATCTCGTGCTTCTGGCTCGGCGGGCTGTGGTGGGGCGCGGTGACCTTCTGCATCTCGTCATACTGGATGATCCTGCTCTGGTTCCTGTTCGACATCTGGGGCGCGACGGGAGAAGACACCGGCGTGGCGAATTGGGCGCACATCGGCGGGTTCGTCGCCGGCGCCGCGATCGCAGTGGGTATGCTGCTGGGCGGATTGATCGAGATGGATGCGAGGGAGAAGTCGCTCGTCGAGATCATCCGAGGGCAGTAGGCGGTGGCGGGCGGCGGTGGCTCTTGAGCAGGCGACGGGGCAGTCGCGGCCTGAGGCGGTTGAAGAACTTTCCGCCGACGTAAGCGAAAGCCTCATGAAGCTAGCGCATGGGCGGACCGATCTCGGCTAATGGAATACAGCATTCCGTTGTCCTCAAGGAGTTGAACCATGACGTTCGACCTGGTGGAGGTGGCGCGGGATCGGCTCGCCAAGGCGCGAACCGACCCGGGCCTGGCCCTTGCAGCGCTGCTCGAGGCGCTGAGCGAGATTTCAGGCCCTGCCGCGCCCGGCACGCCGGTGTCCGAGCGCGAGTTGGCGCGACTGCGCGGCGAAGTGCTGCGGGGGCTTTCGCAACTGCTTTATGTCGAGTACCGGCGCAATCTGGCGCTCTCGAAGGGCGATTCGGCGGAGCCGAACGCCGACGGGGCGCCGGCAGCTCGCTTCGGGGACGTGGCGGATGCGCAGGCGGCGTTCATTGACGTGTTCAATGAAGCGGCCCGCGGCGCTCTTCACGCCTGAGACGGCGGATCGCTCTCCGGGTGGTCGGCTGGCTGATGCGACTGGCCGGCCGCCGGGGGGGCGTCCGGCCCCTTGATGGTGACAGCGAGCCAGCGATGGTCGCCCTCCTGCACGCCCGTGAGCCAGTCGAAGTGGTCCTGGTCGAGCGCATCGACGGTGAGCGAGCGGTAGAGGGTTTCCGCCGTGCCGCGCTGGTGGAGGTGGATCTCGGCGTGGCCGCGCGATTGGAGCAACTCGCGCAGATGGGCCGCCTCGCGCGCATCGAGCAGGATCACCACCGCTCCGCCCGCGAACTCTTCATGGAGCGGGATCGATGGCATCGGGCGACCTCCGGTTGAGCGAGAAAGATGTCATCTTTATGAGTGCGCGGGCGGCCGGCGATAGGCAGAATGCTCACGTCATACTTTAATATTGACCTCGGCGATGAGGTTCGGCGCGCGGTCAGGCGAAGCCGTTGCTCGTGATAAGAGAGGCAAGCTGCGCAGGTGAGCGGGGCGCGCGTGGGCGGCAACTACCGCCGGCGCGGGGCCTTGGCGTAGAGGCGCCAGTCGGTGAGAGCCACGGCGGCTCGGACCTCGTCGTGCAGCACGCCCTCGGCGACGTTCATCTCGCGCTCGCTCACGCGCGGCACGGTCGCGAGCACGGGCAGACGGTTCATGCGGGCGAGCCAGTCGCGATTGGTCTGCATGGCGGGGTCGGGGTCATCAGGGTTGTAGAAGTTCATGACCAGGCCGGCGATGCGGCAGCCGGCGCGGCGGAGGGCCTCGACGGTGAGAGCCGTGTGGTTGAGCGTGCCAAGATCGGCGCGGCAGACGACGAGCACGGGGTAGTCGGCGCTGGCGATGAGATCGAGCACGGTGCGCTGGGGGTCGCCGGGATCGACGGGGACCATCACGCCGCCCACGCCTTCCATGAGTACGACGTCGCACCCGCGATCAATGGCGGCGAGGCTGCGGCGGACGGGCTGAAGATCGAGCGATCGGCCGCTGCGCTCCATGGCGACGGCGGGCGCAAGGGGCAGGCGCTCGAGAATGGGAGTGACCATGGGCAGGCCGCCGATCGCCGGGTCGAACTGTGAGAAGTAGGCCAGCGCCTGGGCGTCATCACTCACGAGGCCCTCGCGCTCGGTGCGGGCGCCGGTGGCAAAGGGTTTGCACACGCCCACGCGCAGGCCGAGGCGGACGAGAACATCGGCGATGGCGCAGGTGATGACGGTTTTGCCGACGTTGGTGTCGGTGGCGGTGATGAACAGGCCGGGCTTGGCGCGCGGCGGAAGGTCGAAGGAGTTGGCGAGGGGCTCGGGCATGGTAACTCAGCCGCGATGAGGCATGAAGACGGAAGTGAGGAGGAGATGGCCGCAAAGAGGCACAGAATACACAGAAACAGAACGGATGAATTCAATGGTTCGGAAATGTGAATTGGTATTCTTCTTTTGTGACTTTTGTGCCTCTTTGCGGCGAATCAGTTTTTCGCTTCGCGTAGTGTGCGCAGGACGTGGGGAAGTTCATCGGCGAGTTCGGCGGCGAGCAGGCCGGCGCTGCCGTGTTGGTGCGCCCAGCGCTGCCCGGCGAGGCTGTGCAGCGCCACGCCCCAGCAGGCGGCGTCGAAGAGGTCGAGCCCGCCCATCTGATTGGGATTTACCCGGCCGAGATGCGGCTTCCAGAACTGCGCGACGATCGACGCGATGGCGCCGGTGAGCACGTCGCCGGCGCCGGCGGTGGCGAGCGCGGCGTTGGGATGCGCGGCGGTCCAGGTGCGCTGGCCGTCGGTGATGATGGTCGCAGCGCCCTTGAGCACGACGACGCAGCCCAGGCGCCGGGCCATGTCGGCGGCGTCGCGGGCGGGATCGGCATCGTCGCCGCCGGCGCGCTCGATGCCCAAGGCTTGCGCGAGGCGGGCGAACTCGCCGGGGTGCGGCGTGATGATGAGCGGAGCGCGGAGGTCGGCGGTGAAGTCGCGCAGGGAGGCGAGGTTGTTAAGGCCGTCGGCGTCGAGGACGACGGGCACTTCATCCTGTGCGAGCAGCCAGATGAGCAGTTGCTGGCGATCGAATCCGACGCCCCAGCCGGGCCCGACGGCGAGGCAGGTTGTCTTCTCCAGTTCGGGCGCGAGCAGCGCCGCGGCGTCGCTCGAGCAGAGGCTGAGATCATCTTCGACGGGCAGCGCGATGCCCGTGGCGCTGGGCGCGATGATAATGGCGGGCGCGAGGACGGTGGCGGGCAGGGCGAGTTTGGCCAGGCCGCAACCGGTGCGCAGCGCGGCGATGGCGGTCAGCGCTGGCGCGCCGATCATGGTGTGCGTGCCGTCGTCGCAGCCGCCGACGATGAGAACCGTGCCAAAGGTGCCCTTGTGGCTCTGGTCGGGGCGCGGCGGCAGCGGCGGGAGTTGGGTGAGATCGATAGACATGCACAGCAAGTGTAGGAGTTTGGCCGGCCAGACTCGGGCGCGTTGCGGCTGATGCGAGCGCGCGGCGATCAGTATCCCAGGCTGACCACGTCGATCTTCAGGCGACCCATGATGGGCAGCAGCGAGGTCATGTCGGCAAGGAACTCGTCTTCGTTGGCGGCGGTGAAGCGCAGCGCGATGTGCGTGGCGTCGAACCGCTGGGGTTGCGTGGCGTC
Source organism: Phycisphaerales bacterium (assembly GCA_020852515.1). NCBI lineage: Bacteria > Pseudomonadati > Planctomycetota > Phycisphaerae > Phycisphaerales > Phycisphaerales bacterium. Next base: position 31,313 of record JADZAS010000021.1, on the reverse strand, counting down.
GAAATCGACCCAGGCGCCGTCGATGAGCGCCTGCGACCACATGTGGTAGCCGAAGATGGACTTCTGCCCGGCGAAGTCATCGACGAGGACGAGCCCGGTGGCGAGGCGGGACGGGATGCCGGCGGCGCGGAGCATAGCGGTGGTGAGCACCGCGTGCTCGGTGCAGTCGCCTTCGCGATCGCGCGCGACCTGGGCCGCAGAGGCGAGGCCGACACCCAGGCTCTTGCGGCGGATGTAGCGGCCGACGAAGGTTCGAATCGCCTCGGCGCGGCGCTGCGGGCTGGCGGGCACGTTGCGCACGGCGCGCTGCGCGAGATCGACGACCTGCTCGTCATCGCAGGTGATCAGGTCGGAGGATTTGAGGTAGTCTTCGGCGCGATCTTCGACGGGCGCGCGTGCGGCGGGTTCGATGGTCAGGCGGATGCGGCCTTGCCCGTCGAGGCGCTCAACCTGTTGTGCTCCGCCGGCGGGGATGTCGGGCAGATCGCCCTCGGTCACGCTCAGGTCATACACGGCCTTTTTGAGGCGCGCGCGGCTGGGGATGGGCCTGCTCGGCCGCACGAACGTTTTGAGCATCATCTCCGGGCCGGCGCCGATGCGCATCGCGGTGGCGCGGTCGGAAAGCAGTGTGACGATGGAGGCGCCGCCGAGTTCGACTTCGCTGCGCACGAGCACGCCCTGCGAGTCGTAATACTCGGTCGCGGCGAGGTCGGGGCTGCTCGATGTCACGGCTCTCCATTTCGAGGCGAGTATCTTCTTGCCGCGCACGATGATGGCGGCGTCGCGCTCAAGCAATTCGCGCGTGGTGGTGACGGGCTCGATGTCGCCGAGCACGTCAATAGAGGTGATGGTGAATCGATCCGTGCCGCTGCGCAGGCGCGCCAGTGCGAATTCGCCCGCCTCGCGCGGCGTCTGCCAGTCGCCTTGCGGCAGCGGCAGCGTGGAGGTGCTCGTGCGGCCGGCCTCGGTGATGCGCCGAGTCAGGCCGTCGGGGCCGAAGTCGTAGAGCACTTCGCGCGGCGTGGAGCCGAGATCCTGGAGCAGCCAAAATGACACGGGCTCGCCATCGACGGTCTCGACAAAGCGGCCGGACTTACGCGACTCGACCGGCGTGCCGGCGCGCGACACACTGAGGAGCCACTCGGCCTCGGTGGTGATGCGTCCGTCGGCGGTGGACTCGGAGCAGTGCATCCACCCGGCGTGCTGGCCCTGAAGCAGCACGGTGTACCAGAGATCGGAGTTCTCCGGCTCGCCGGCCGCGAAGCCGGTGCGGGCCAGCAGCGCGAAGAGCAGCACCAGCCCGAATCCGATTGACCGCGCCGAGCGCAGCATGTGTGCCATTGCAAAGTTCATCCCGAAGATCATACCGCTGCCGTGAGATCGGCCGCCCGATTGCATGTCCGGGTGGCTTATGATTGAGGATGCCCGAGTCTGCCAATTCGCCGTCGCCGAATGCATCCCACCTCGGCTCCCCGGTCATCGGGATTGCCGGCGGGATCGGTTCGGGCAAGAGCGAGGTCGCCCGGCTGCTTGCGGCGATGGGCTGTGTCGTGACGCACTCAGATGAGGATGTGCGGCAAGTCCTGCTCGAGCAGGATGTTCGGGATCGGCTGGTGGAATGGTGGGGTCCGCAGGTGCTCGACCAGGCGGGGCGGATCGACCGCCGGGCCGTGGCCCGGATCGTGTTCGAGGATGAAACCCAGCGGCGGCGGCTGGAAGGTTTCGTGCATCCGAAGGTCGATGCCCGGCGAAAGAGGAAGTGGGCCCAGGCGGCGGCAACGGGGCCGGTGACGGCGTTTGTCATTGACGCTCCCTTGCTCTTTGAGGCCGGTCTGGACCGGAATTGCGATGCGGTGATCTTCGTGGACGCTGCCGAACAAACGCGCCTGGCCCGCGTAAAGGAGGGACGAGGGTGGGATGCAGCCGAACTGCACCGTCGAGAAAAAAACCAGTGGCCGCTTGAAACCAAGCGGGAACGGTCCGATTATGTGATTGTCAACGAAGGGGACGTCGCCGATCTTTCACGGCGGGTCCGGTTGACGCTCGACGAGATCCTGACGAAGTCCGCCGGCTGCGAGCCCCGTAAAGGGTCGCGTCCTGCTCCGTAGGATCGGCCGCTCAGGCCAAGGTTTCCCCCCTGCCCCGCACTTTCCGGTTGTCCGCGCTTCTGCAAAAGCCCGACAGCCGTGCCATTCCGCTGATGGTGCACTTTCCTTTGCGGCGTGGCCTCAGCACCATCGTTTCCCGGACAGTAATTCAACGGTCAACTCATGCCGGGCGACGCACTTCAACACCCCTCTTCTGCCGAGCCCTCGGCCGGCGCATCTTCGCAATCCTGGAGTTCAACAGTGGAAAGTAACCCGACCGCCACCAAGCGCAAGAACGGTCAAAAGAAAGCCAATCGTCGCCGGCGCAAGAAAGGCGGAGGCGGTGGCGCACCCAGCGGCGCCGCGAGCGTGCAGCCGCCGGTGAACCCGGCCGCGCTGCCCAAGGACGAAGATCTCGAGGCCGAGGCCGAATCGCTCGCCAGCCTTCCATCGGACGGCGTCGCGACGGGTGAGAACGGCGAAGTGCTGCACATCTCCGAACTGCAGAACATGGAACTCGAGGACCTGCTCAAAGTCGCCGAGAGCGAGGGCGTAGGCGACACGGCCGGGCTCAAGAAGCAGGAACTCATCTTCCGCATCCTCAAGGCCCGGATGGCCAACCAGGGCCTGATGATCGGCGAGGGCGTGCTGGAAATCCTGCCTGATGGCTTCGGCTTCCTGCGCTCGCCCAACTACTCGTACCTGCCCTGCCCCGATGACATCTACGTGAGTCCGAGCCAGATCCGCCGCTTCGGCCTGCGCCAAGGGTGCATCGTCCAGGGCACGGTGCGGCCGCCCAAGGAATCGGAGCGGTACTTCGCGCTGCTGCGCGTGGACCAGGTGAACGGCCGCACGCCCGACGTGCTGCACCACCTGCCGACGTTCGAGGATCTCACGCCGCTGCACCCGGATCAGCGCCTGGTGCTGGAGACGACCAGCAAGGAAGTGAACATGCGGGTGGTCGATCTGGTGACGCCGCTGGGCAAGGGCCAGCGGGCGCTGATCGTCGCCCCGCCGCGCACCGGCAAGACGGTGCTGCTGCAGAAGATGGCCAACGCGATCATCAAGAACTGCCCGGGCACGAAGATCATCGTGCTGCTCATCGACGAGCGTCCGGAGGAAGTGACTGACTTTCGGCGCAGCACGCCGCCTGAGGTCGAGGTCGTGGCTTCGACGTTCGACGAGCAGACGGCGCGGCACGTGCAGGTGGCCGAGATGGTCATCGACAAGGCGAAGCGCTACGTGGAGTTCGGCGAGGATGTGGTCATCCTGCTCGACTCGATCACGCGACTGGCCCGCGCGTACAACAACGAGATGCCGCACTCGGGCAAGATCGGCACGGGCGGCATCGACACCGGCGCGCTGCAGAAGCCCAAGAAGTTCTTCGGCGCCGCACGCAACATCGAGAACGGCGGGTCGCTGACGATCATCGCCACGGCGCTGATCGACACCGGCAGCCGGGCGGATGACATCATCTTCGAAGAATTCAAGGGCACGGGCAACAGCGAACTGCACCTCGACCGCCGGCTGGTGGCCAAGCGCATTTACCCGGCGATCGACATCAGCGCCTCGGGCACGCGCCGCGAAGAACTGCTGCTCGATCCCAAGGAACTCGAACTCGTTTACCGCCTGCGCAAGGTGCTCAGCGACATGAACGTGGTCGAAGCGATGGAGCTGCTCAAGTCGCGGCTCGAGAAGACGAGTTCGAACGCTGAATTCCTGATGACCATGAACCTGAGTTGATCAACGGGTCGAGCGGCGGCGGTCGGACGGCGCGGCTCGACTCTTTCCGTGACGCACAACGCTTCCAACCTCTCGCCGATGCCCCCACAGACCGGCTCCACAACGCCGGCCGGCGAGGGCGCGCCGTCGGCGATCGTGCGCGGCGTGTGCCACACCTGCTTTGCGTTCGACGTCGGTTTCGGCATCAATCTCAACGAAGCGGAAAAGGCGATCGCCGCCAGCAGCCGCCGCATGATCATCCAGAAGAAGAAGCGGGCGCCGCAGTCGGTCCCCGGGCCGACCGTGCCGCTGTCGATCGCGGTGCAGACCGAGCCGATGGCGCTGGGCGCGTTTCAGATTGACGCGATGGTCGATGTGGTGCTCTACGCTTTCGGTGCCGCGTCGGTCCGCTTCTCGATTCCGCTCGCATGCCCTTTTGACGACCTGGCTGAACTGAGCGATCTGCTCTATGACCACCTGCCGCTGGCGCAGCGGGCCCGCGAGCACGTGGAGAAGACGCTGGCTGCGCTGGGCGCTGCCGTCAGCAAGCCGGGCATCGCGCCGCCGATCGAGGACTATGTCATCTTCGAAATCGAATCGGTCCCCGGCGAAGGGGCGGAGGAGTTCATCGGCCGGCGCCGATCGACCGTCGCCCGCATCCTCCGCGCCGAGCGCGAGCCGCTGTCGAACCAGGAGATCGACGATGCGCTCTCGCTGTCGATCGGCTACGGGGCCGGCGACCGGGCGGTGATCGACTGGCACGCGGCGATTCTGCTCGGGCCCGATCCGGGTGACGTGCGGTCGATTCTCGAATACGCCAACGTGCAACTGGTGCAGATGCGATCGCTCGATGATGAACTCGAGCGCGTGCTCGACGCGTCATACGAGCTGCTGGCGCGTTTCAAGGGGCCTCGCCAGACGTTTCTGGGCATCGGCGGCGGGCAGTTGCGGCGGCTGGGTATCTTCCACGCCGACTCGGCCATCCTCTTCGAGGGCGTGACCCACTCGATGAAGCTCGTGGGCGACCAGTACCTCGCCCGCGTCTACCGGGCCGTCTCGCAGCGCTTTCACCTGCCGCAGTGGGGCGCGAACATCAACCGCAAACTGCAGACGGTTGACACGATCTATGCGAAGATCACTGACCGGCAGACGACGGTGCGCATGGAAGTGCTCGAGTGGATCATTATCATCCTGATTCTGATCGAAGTGATCAAGGGGTTCTGGCCGGCCTGAGTCGCGCTGTCGCTTGCCATGAAGACGCAACTGCACTTTGACATCCAGGCGCAGCCGAACGACACGACGTGCGGGCCGACGTGCCTGCAGGCGGTGTACGGCTATTTCAACGACCACCTGCCGCTCGAAGACGTGATCGAACAGGCCGGCCGGCTCGCGGACGGCGGCACGCTGGCGGTGATGCTGGGCATTCACGGCATCCGGCGCGGCTACAAGGCGCGCATCTACACGTGGAACCTCGACCTGTTCGACCCGACGTGGTTCGGACCCGATGCGCCGAATCTCAGCGAGCGCCTCAAGGCGCAACTGGCGTTCAAGACTTCGCCTCGCCTCCACCACGCGACCCATCTGTACCTTGAGTTCCTCGCCACCGGTGGTGAGATTCGCTTTGAGGAAATGAACGCGGCGCTCTTTCGCAAGTTTCTCAAGCGGAAGATTCCGATCCTCACGGGCCTGAGCGCCACCTACCTGTACCAGTGCTCGCGCGAATTGTTTCCCAGTGATCGGGCGGTGGCGGACGACCTGCGCGGCGAGCCGACGGGGCACTTCGTCGTGCTCTGCGGCTACGACGCCGCGACGCGGCAGGTGCTCGTGGCTGATCCGCTGGCGAGCAACCCGCTCTCGCCGGACCTGCGCTACCACGTGGATATTGACCGGCTCATCTGCTCCATTATGCTCGGATCGATTACATACGATGCCAATCTCCTGATCCTCGAACCGAAGGAACGGAGAACAACGGAAGAGGCCATGCATGTCCGCGCTGATCGTGGTCAGTGATCCATCCGACTGGCCCTCGAACCTGCCCGGAGTCGAAGTCGTCTCCGGGCGCAACTACCTCACCGACGCCGCCTACAGCGGCCGCCGGCACACGCGCGTGTTCAATCTCAGCCGGTCGTACCGCTATCAGTCCATCGGGTACTACGTTTCGCTGCTGGCCGCGGCGCGCGGACACCGGCCGCTGCCGAGCGTGACGACCATCCAGGACATGCGCTCGCTCACGATTGTCCGCTCGGTCACCGACGATCTCGACGATCTGGTGCAGCACTGCCTGAGTCCGATTCAGTCGGACCACTTCGTGCTCAGCGTGTACTTCGGCCACAACATGGCCCAGCGATACACGCGCCTGGCGCTGCAGCTGTTCAACCTCTTCCCGGCGCCGATGCTGCGGGCCCACTTCGTGCGCGATGACCGCTGGCGGCTGGTGCACATCAAGCCGATTCCCGCCAGCGACGTGCCCGATCCGCACTGGCCGTTTCTTATCGACGTGGCGACGCGGCACTTTGCCGGGCACACGCGCAGCGTCGCGCGGCGCAAGCCGGCGCTCTACGACCTGGCGATCCTGCACGACCCCAAGGCCGCCGACTCGCCCTCCAATGACAAGGCGCTCAGGAAGTTCACACGCGCTGCCGAGAACGTCGGCTTCGACGCGACGATGATCACCAAGGACGACTACGGCCGCATCGCGGAGTTCGACGCCCTGTTCATCCGCGAGACGACCGCGGTGAACCACCATACGTTCCGATTCTCGCGCCGCGCGGCCGCCGAAGGACTCGTCGTCATCGACGATCCGGAGTCGATCGTGCGCTGCACGAACAAAGTCTTCCTCGCCGAGGCGTTGCAACGGCACCAGATCCCCTCGCCGCGCACGCTCATCGTGCATCGCGGCAACGTCGATCAGATCGTGTCCACGCTCGGCCTGCCGTGCGTGCTCAAGCAACCCGACAGTTCATTCTCGCACGGCGTCGTCAAGGTGCACTCGGAAGAAGACCTCGCGCAGAGCGTCGAGGAACTGCTCGAGAAGTCCGACCTGCTTGTGGCGCAGGAGTTTCTGCCGACCGAATTCGACTGGCGCATCGGCGTGTTCGCCGGGCATCCGCTCTGGGCCTGCCGCTATCACATGGCCCACAAGCACTGGCAGATCGTCAAGCACGACCGCGACGGCGAGCGCTCGTACGGCAAGGTCGAGTCGCTTCCCTTCGAGTCAGTGCCCAAGCCGATCCTCCGGGCCGCGGTGCGGGCGGCGGCGCTCATGGGCAACGGACTGTACGGCGTGGATCTCAAGGAGATCGGCCGCAGGGGCGTGGTCATCGAAGTCAACGACAACCCCAACATCGACGCCGGCTACGAGGACCAGGTGCTCAAGGACGATCTCTACGTCCGCATCATGCAGGGGTTCCTCGCACGGGTCCGGGCCCGCACGGAAGGGAAGGCACGACCATGACCGCGTCTGACCGGACGCTGCACCTCTTCGAGGGCTTCGGCGTCGAACTCGAATACATGATCGTGAACCGGCAGTCGCTCGACGTGATGCCCATCTGCGACGAGGTCATCCGCTCCGCCGTCGGGTCGTACACCTCCGACTACGAAGCGGGCGTGATCACGTGGTCGAACGAACTGGCGCTGCACGTGATCGAACTGAAGACGACCGAGCCCGCCCGGGCCCTGGGGCCGCTTGTCGAGCCGTTCAATGAACAGGTGCGCGCGATCAACACCATCCTTGAGCCGATGGGCGGGCGCCTCATGCCCGGCGCGATGCATCCGTGGATGGATCCGCACAAGGAAATGCGCCTCTGGCCGCACGAATACAGCCCGACCTACGAGGCGTTTGACCGGATCTTCTCCTGCCAGGGGCACGGCTGGGCGAACCTGCAGAGCGCGCACCTGAACCTGCCGTTCGGCAATGACGAAGAATTCGGCCGGCTGCACGCGGCGATCCGCCTCGCGCTGCCCATCCTGCCCGGACTGGCCGCGAGCAGCCCGGTGCTCGATGCGCGCGCCACGGGCCTGCTCGACAACCGGCTCGAGGTGTATCGCTCCAACGCGCGGCGGATTCCGTCGATTAGTGGCGCGGTCATTCCAGAAGCCGTCTACTCCCGCGCCGCCTACGAAACCGACATCCTCCAGCGCCTCTACGCCGACATCGCGCCGCACGACCCTGCGGGCATTCTGCAGCACGAATGGCTCAATGCGCGCGGCGCCATCGCGCGCTTCGACCGCGACGCCATCGAGATCCGCGTGCTGGACGTGCAGGAAACGGTCGTGGCCGATCTGGCGGTCATCCGCATGGTCATCGAACTCGTCCGCGCCCTGTGCGAGCAGCGCTGGTCGGACACCCTCAGCCAGCAGCGCTGGCCGATCGAGCCGCTCGCGGAGATCTTCCTCGCGGCGGTCCGCCACGCCGAAACAGCAAGCATCGACAATCGGGCCTATCTCGAGACGCTCGGGCTTGCGGTGAACTCATGCACGATCGGGGGACTCTGGCGGCATCTCGCCGAGTCGCTCGTGCTGGCTAATGCTGACATTGCCGATGAAATCAAGGCGGCGCTGGGCGTCATACTCGACGAAGGCACGCTGGCCACTCGAATGATGCGCGTGTTGGGGCCGGAGCCGTCGCGGCCACGGCTGCGCGAGGTTTGCGAGCAGCTGTGCGATTGTCTGCAGCGCGGAGTGATGTTCCGTGGCCCAGGGGTCTGAGCGCATCGCGGTCATCGTCACGTGCGAGCACGGCGGCAATCGCGTGCCGCGTCGCTACGCGCCGCTCTTTGCCGGCTGCGCTGAATTGCTCGCCTCTCACCGCGGCTGGGATCCCGGGTCGCTCGACATGGGCCGCGCCTTCGCGGCCGCGCTGGACGCGCCGCTCATCGCCTCCACCACGACGCGACTGCTTGTGGAACTCAACCGCTCGCCGCACCACCGCGCGCTGTTTTCGAAGATCACGCGTCCGCTGCCTCGCGCCAAGCGAGAGAGGATTCTGCGTGATCATTATCACCCACACCGGCAGCAGGTGGAGCAGACGATCGAAGGCGCTCTGGCGCACGCTCCGCTGGTCGTTCACCTGGCTATGCACACCTTCACACCGGTGCTCGATGGCGACGTCAGGCGCACCGACGTCGGCCTGCTCTTCGACCCATCACGCCGGGCCGAGCGGTTGCTCTGCACACGCTGGCAGGCGGCGCTGCGGCAGGCGAGGCCAGACCTGACGGTACACCGCAACCAGCCGTATCGCGGCGTGTCTGACGGCATTCAGACGACGTTCCGCCGACGCTGGCCGGCTGCGCGCTATGCCGCGATGGAACTCGAAGTGAATCAGCGCTTCGCCGCGGACCCGCGCGCGGCGTGGAGGCGCCTCACCGCCGATCTGATCACGACGTGTCGAACGGCGCTGCGCGCGATGTGAGTTCACATCGCGCATGGCCGCATCGTGACAGTCCGATCTTCGGCGACGATGACGAGGTGGTTGACGGGAACTTCGGTCCAGCCCGGATCGTCGCTGAGCGGCTCGGAGCTGATGATCACCGTCGGGCCCCCGCCGTCGCTGGGCTCGATCATGCGGCACACTCCGCCTTCGCAGACGTAGCGCCGGCCGGTGTGCACGTAGAGCGTGTCCGCCCGCCCGCGCACGTCGGTGCTGCAACGCGACGCCACCGCGTGCCGCCCGTCGGACACGGCGATGTTCAGGTAGCACGCCTGCTCCACGCCCGCCTCGCTCGTCAGGCGCACGAGTCGCTGAAGCGTCCGCTCCAAGGCCTCGGCGAGCGTCTCCGTCGTCGAGGCCGTCGAGCCCAGTCCGGCGTGTTCATCGAGGAACATCGCAAAGAGATGCTCCGAATCGGTCGTGCCGAACATGCTGTGGAACGCGTGGTCCGAGAGGTCGGCGATGATGCGCCGGCGAAGCCGCTCGAACCCGCCCACGTCGCCGTTGTGCATGAAGGCGAACGGGCCGCTCGTGAACGGGTGGCAATTGGTTTCCGTCACCGGCAAGTCGGCCGTGGCCGCGCGGACGTGGGCCAGGGCGCAGTGCGTCCGCGTGACGCGGCAGAGTTCGCGCAGGTTGCGATTGCTCCAGGCCGGCGAGATCGATCGGAACGTCGCCGGGTGCGGGCTGATCGACGGCGCGTACCACGCCACGCCGAACCCGTCGCCGTTGAGCGGCTCTTCGCGCTCGCGGCTCTCGAAACTCTGGTGGATGAGCGAGTGGGTCGGCTCGGTGATGAGCGAACACAGCGTGATGGGCGGCCCGACGTAGAGGGTGAAGCGGCACATGCGAATGGCTCCAGGTCGGCGAGGGTGGTTCGCGCTGGGTCGGCAAAGACGGATCAGCCGCAGCGGTGTTCGCGTCGATCGGGCGGCTCGCAGCGGCTCAGCCGGCGCGCGGAGGGCGGCGCTGTGGAGAGCATCGGTCGGACCGGGGCCGGACCCGCATTCGATGGCTGGGTGGAGTGGAGAATGTTGACGGTTCCCCGGCGGGAGCCTAAGGTCCATTTCCGCAAAAGGATTGCGGGGTAGAGCAGTCTGGTAGCTCGTCGGGCTCATAACCCGGAGGTCGTAGGTTCAAATCCTACCCCCGCTATTGCCGGGCCGGTTGCAAACGCAGCCGGCCCTGTGGTTTTCTGGAGACGCCGCCGAGAGACCTCGGCGGCGTTTGCGTTTGCAGGCCACTGTTCTGCAAGGACTTGGCGAAGGCGTCGATGCAAGGCCCTGTCTCTGCCTGCGCCGAGGTCATAACCGATGGGCGCGACCGGGACCACCAAAGCGGCCGATTCGGGCCAAAAGTCTCTCCGAGTCTCTGTTTCGCGGGGTACTGGGTTATGAGGGTGTTGTCTCCCCTATAGGGAGCGCAACACCCACTGTTGCGCCCGGTGAGGGGGCGCGACCGTGTTCGCGCGCTTCATGGCCGCCTGAGTGAGCGATCCAGCCGCGCGGCCTTAGTGGCGAGGTACTGGAGATCATCCTGCGACAGATTCAGCGTTTGGCAGGTCCTTGCAACATCAAGCGCTCGTTCGGAGTGCCCGTACTTCTCCAAAATGAGCACAAGGCGCCTCGGCACACCCATACGCACGAATCCCTCTGCCTGAAACTCATGGCGCATGGCTTCGATCAAAATGGGCGCCTCCATCAACCACTGCCAACAAGCCCACTCTGACCAAGTGAGGCCATCGGCTCGCGTCTCCCGAAACTTGTACGCTACATCGGACAAGAGCTAAAGAAGGAAGTGTCGTTCAACAGGGTGGCAGTCGTAGTCGCGTACTGCCAGCATCACTTTGAGGTCGCCGGACTGTGCAGCATTGGCGACGACCGAGAAGGGAACGGATCGACCGCCCCGTACAGCACTTCGACCACGAACCGGACCCGCCGTCACAGGATCGAAGGGCAGTGGAGTTGAGACAACGAACCCCCATGCAACTGGAACACTTCGAGCCTCATTGGCATCGTCGCCCGCGAGTCTCAGCGTGAAGGTGTGTCCAGTTTGCGGATCCACGCACTCGGCTTGAAAGAACGTCATTCTGGCCATTGCGATCCGAGACTCTTGTCGGGCTCTACACCTGTTGATTCGTCCGGCACCTCCGGTCCGCCGACCGACTCGACTTCAACCACAATCGAACCGTCTTCCGGACTTAACTCAAGCACTCCCGCGGCTTCTCTTGCCGGAAGTTCTTCGACACCTCGAAGCTTCCGATTCATGACGCGCGTGCGGCTCTCTGCCGCCTCCACAGTGTTGCTCGCCTCCTGCAGCTTCTTCTTTACCTTTTGTATCACTCCGCCAAACTTCGAAAACTCGGTCTTGACTGCTCCGAGAACATTCCAGACCTCGCTGGACCGGTGCTGAATGGCCAGCGTACGGAATCCCATCTGTAGCGAGTTGAGAGTAGCGGCCAGCGTGGTCGGGCCAGAGATTGTGACACGCCAGTCGCGCTGACACTGCTCGACGACACCGACTCGCCTCACGACTTCAGCAAACAACCCTTCTGTTGCGAGAAACATGATCGCAAAGTCCGTCGTATTTGGCGGATTGATGTACTTTTCGCAGATGTCCTTTGCGCACGCTCTCACCGACGCCTCCAGCTGTCGAGATGCGGTGGCCACAGCGTCGGGATCAGCCGACTCCTGCGCCTCGATCAGGCGCTCATAATGCTCCTTCGGAAACTTGGCGTCGATTGGCAGATAGACGACAGATGCGTCACTCCCGTCTCGTCCAGGAAGGCGAATTGCGAATTCGACCCGTTCTCCGCTTCCAGCCTTCGTGGCAACGTTCGCCTCGAATTGAGTTGGCGAAAGAATGGCTTCGAGAATCGCGGCAAGCTGGAACTCGCCCCACGTACCTCTTGTCTTGACATTGGTCATTACTCGCTTGAGATCGCCGACGCCACTTGCCAGCGTCTGCATTTCACCCAATCCCTTGTGCACCTGTTCAAGGCGGTCGCTGACCTGCTTGAAGGACTCTCCCAGTCGCCTTTCAAGAGTCCCTTGAAGCTTCTCGTCGACCACCTTTCGCATCTCGTCCAGCTTCTGCGAATTCTCCTCACGCAACTTGTCGAGCCTCTGTTCCAGAGTCGTCTTCAGCGTCTCGCCGCGTTTGTCGCTGGCCTCGATGAGATCCGCAAGTCGTCGCGAGAATGCGTCAAGCCGATCATCCTGAACTTTGAATGCATCGCCGATCCGCTTGACCAAGCTGTCCGTCACCGTCTTTAGAGTGGTCGTCAGCTCTTCGCGCATCGCCTTCGTGTTGGCTGTGGCATCTTCGCGCGCCTTCTCCAGGAGCTTTCCTGTTTCCTCCTGCGATGACTTCAATCGCGCATCAACGGAAGTCCTCATCTCATCGAGCTGCCGGATTCCTTTTTCACTATTCTCGGTTAGTCTCTTGCCAAATTCCTCAAGGCGCTCCTTCTGTGCATCGGACAGCTTTGACAGCGTGTCCGATATCGCCGAACGAAACAGCTCCATCGACTTGCTCAGCTCCTCGCGCTGTCGATGTGCCGACTCCTCGGCCTCCTTGCGCGCGGCGGTAAGTCCCTCCGTAGTCGACCGATCGACTCGTGCGACCTCGGCGCCAACGTCGCGCACGGCCGTCGCGAGCGCTTCGTCTGGTGAAGTACGATACCAGATGAGCACGCAGATGACTAACAGAACCAGCGCGAGAACAGTGATTACGACGAGCAGAGCCTCAACCACGCGCATCCTTCCGACCATGCATAGATTCAAGATCCCGTGGGCGTTCTTCCCACCCACGGCAAGTGTACCCCATGAAACTGAGCCTCGCGGTCGGTGCGCAGCCCCCATCCTCCCGGCATAGGTAACCCATGACGGCGCTCTTCGCGCGCCGCATCATGCCCTGCCGGAGCCTGCCTTGCCCGCCATCACTGATCCCACCACCATGTCCGCCGCCGACCGCCGCGCCGAGGTCGCCCGCATTCTGGCATGCGGCCTCGTCCGGTACGTCGGGGCCGCCCGGGCGCGAGCATCTTCGCCCCCCGGGGAATCCGCAGATTCCGGCAACATCGCACTTGAACTCGGCGAGCAATCGCGCCTCACTGTCGTGAACCGGCCCCGCGGTTAGGGCCGAGTCTCCATGTCCGAAAGGAGCCACCACGTGCCGACGACGATTGAACGCGAGATCGATGCCCTGCAACGGATGACCACGAGTGAACTCGTCGAGCGGTACGAGGAACTCTGCAAACAGCCCTGCCGCACCCGACATCGGGCGTACCTCATCCGCAAGATCGCTTGGCGAATTCAGGCCAACGCCGAAGGCGACCTCTCCGAGCGTGCCCGCCGCCGAGCGGCCGAACTGGCCGACGACGCGGAGGTGCGTGTCATGGCGCCCCGCACACAGACTATTCCGCCCCAGCCGGACACCCCTCCCACCGCGACGCGTGCGGTCTCGACTGCCGATCCGCGCGACCCGCGCCTGCCGCCGCCCGGCTCGGCGATCGTCCGCAAGTACAAGGGCCGAACCATCCGCGTCGTCGTGCTCGACGACGGGCAGGGGTTCGAGTGGGACGGCCAGCGCTACCGCACGCTCACGGCGATCGCCAAGAAGGTCACCGGCAGCCACCTGAACGGCTTTCGCTTCTTCCAGTTGGAGGCACGCCAGTGAGCCGGCGACGCACGACGGCGGCCGCGAACGGCAACGGCAATGCCGAGACGCGGCGAATTCGCTGCGCCATCTACACCCGCAAGTCCAGCGAAGAGGGCCTCGACCAGGAGTTCAACTCGCTCGACGCCCAGCGCGAGGGGGCTGAAGCATTTATCGCGAGCCAGAAGGCCGAGGGCTGGACCTGTCTGCCCGAGCGATACGACGACGGCGGCTTCTCCGGCGGCAGCATGGAACGGCCGGCGCTGGCCCGACTCCTCCGCGACATCCAGTCCGGCGGCATCGACTGCGTCGTCGTCTACAAGGTCGATCGGCTCAGCCGCTCGCTGCTGGACTTCTCGCGCATCATGGAGACCTTCGAGAAGCACGGCGTCTCGTTCGTCTCCGTCACGCAGCAGTTCAACACCACCCATTCCATGGGTCGGCTCACCCTCAACATCCTCCTGTCCTTCGCCCAGTTCGAGCGCGAGATCATTGGCGAGCGCATCCGCGACAAGGTGGCCGCCCAGAAACGCAAGGGCAAATGGGCGGGTGGCGTTCCGGTCCTGGGCTACGACGTTGATCGCAGCGGCCCGAGTCCGCGACTGGTCATCAACGCCCGGGAGGCGGCGCGGGTGCGCGAGATCTTCGCCCTCTACCTCCAGAAGGGCTCGCTCCAGCCGGTGGCGAGCGAACTCACCCGGCGAGGCTGGGTCAACAAGCGTCGGCTCACCAAGAAGGGGCAGCAACTCGGCGGGCGGCCTTTCGACAAGGCCACGCTCCATGTCCTTCTGACCAACCCGATACTCACCGGCAAGGTCGTTTACAAGGGCGAGGCCTATGAAGGCGAGCACGAGGCGATCATCGGGCAGGAGATGTTCGACCAGGTCCAGTCGCTGCTCAGGACGAACGCCCGCACCGGTGGGGCCGAAGTCCGCAACAAGTACGGGGCACTGCTGCGCGGCCTGCTCAAGTGCAAGGGATGCGGCTACGCCATGACGCACACGTTCAGCAGCGGCCGCAAGGGGCGGTTCTACCGCTATTACCGCTGCGTGCGGGCGATCAAGAGCGGCGCGCACGTGTGCGAGTCGGGCACCCTACCAGCGGCGGAGATCGAGCGCGTCGTCGTCGATGAAGTGCGAGCATTGGCAACTGACAAGGCGCTCGTCGCCGAGGTTCTGGCTGGGGCGCAGGCGTCCGTTGCGGGCGAACGATCAACGCTCACGAACGAGCGAGACAACATCAAGGCCGAACTCCGCCGCCAGCATCAGGAACTGCGGCGGCTCGTCAAGGATGGCCGAACGGACCGCGAGACCACGGCTCGAACCGCCGACCTCAATGATCGCATCCGCAGCGGAGACCAGCGGCTGCGGGAACTGGATGCCCGCATTACCGAACTCGAACGCGAGACCATCACGCGCGCCGAGGCCGAGGCTGCCTTCGCCGACTTCGACGGGCTCTGGAACGACCTGAGCCCACGCGAGCAGGCACGAGTGCTCAACCTGCTGATCTCCACCGTCGAGTACGACGCAAAGGCTGGAAGCGTGTCAGTCACCTTCCGCCCCACCAGCATCGGAGCGCTCGCTCGCCGCCGCAAGGAGCAAGCCGCATGACCACGGTCACTCGCGAGATTCACTTCGCCGTCAAGGGCAACCGCAAGCGCGCCATCGCCGGCCCGGCGCCGTCGAAGTCGGCGCCGAAGGGCCGCATCCCGCGCATCTCCAAACTGATGGCTCTAGCGATCCGCTTCGACCAGTTGATCCAGGACGGCGTCGTCGCCAATCAGTCCGAACTCGCCCGCCTCGCCCACGTCACCCAGCCGCGGATGACGCAGATTATGAACCTGCTCAACCTGGCGCCGGACATTCAGGAGGAGATATTGCACCTGCCGGAGGTGACGGAGGGGCGCGACCCGATCACAGAGCGTGAGGTCCGGCCGGTTCTGCAAGTGCCAACTTGGGCTGCTCAGCGCAGTGCGTGGCGAGGAACTGCACAAGGATTCCGGTCGAGTTGATGGCGCGAGGGATGCGCTCGGCCGGGTTCTCCCCCCACGTGCGTGGGGAAATCCTCACAGGCACTAGGGACTGGTTCGGCCTGGCGGTTCACCCCCACGTGCGTGGGGAAATCTCACCCCCACACGCTCCACTACACCGCCGATGTCGGTTCACCCCCACGTGCGTGGGGAAATCAACCCGAGCCTCGACGCCGACAGCGTGGCGATCGGTTCACCCCCACGTGCGTGGGGAAATCTCTGAATGAATCTTACCACGGGAAGGCATACACCGGTTCACCCCCACGTGCGTGGGGAAATCTTGAGGATGCTGTCGCCGAAGATTGCGAGGTACGGTTCACCCCCACGTGCGTGGGGAAATCATCGACGAGTTCATCCGGCCGGTGCGTGAGGATGGTTCACCCCCACGTGCGTGGGGACATCCTCTACGGTGATTGAGACGGTGGCTTGCTCATACGGTTCACCCCCACGTGCGTGGGGACATCACCGTCCCGACTGCGCCGTACAGCGAGGCCCACGGTTCACCCCCACGCGCGTGGGGACATCACCACCTTGCCGTTGATGACCTGGACCCAGAACGGTTCACCCCCACGTGCATGGGGACATCACCACCTTGCCGTTGATGACCTGGACCCAGAACGGTTCACCCCCACGTGCGTGGGGACATCATTCGCGTCCGTTGGGGCAGCCTGCGGTTCAACGGTTCACCCCCACGTGCGTGGGGACATCGATCTCGTCCACCTTGCGCGAGCCGAGCCGTTCGGTTCACCCCCACGTGCGTGGGGACATCCCGTGCAGATCGTTGACGCACTCCTGGCGAGACGGTTCACCCCCACGTGCGTGGGGACATCGTGCGCGGCTGACGAATCACCGTCGTCTCGTCCGGTTCACCCCCACGTGCGTGGGGACATCTTCTGTAAACTGATGGCCACGCGTCCATGCGCCGGTTCACCCCCACGTGCGTGGGGACATCGGCCCCGGACAGCCAGGCCGAGGCGGACGCGCTCGGTTCACCCCCACGTGCGTGGGGACATCCGCGCGGCGGAAACGCGGGTCGTCGAGGATGGCGGTTCACCCCCACGTGCGTGGGGACATCGGGGCCGTGCCGAACTCGACGAGATGCGCGTACGGTTCACCCCCACGTGCGTGGGGACATCAACACCGCCCGCCGGGCCCCGAGCGCTTCGATCGGTTCACCCCCACGTGCGTGGGGACATCCCGTGGTCGCTCGAGCGGCCGCTCGATGATGCCGGTTCACCCCCACGTGCGTGGGGACATCTGGGGCTACGGGGCCCTCGAGGTCGTCAACCTCGGTTCACCCCCACGTGCGTGGGGACATCTCATCGCTGCGTCACTCGGCATCGGGGGCCTCCGGTTCACCCCCACGTGCGTGGGGACATCACGGACACGCTGCCGTCCTCTTTGTAGGCGGCCGGTTCACCCCCACGTGCGTGGGGACATCTTCGCCGTGATGGCCCTCTGCCCGCAGCACACCGGTTCACCCCCACGTGCGTGGGGACATCTCAGTCACCGTCCACGCGACGCCCCAGGCGGACGGTTCACCCCCACGTGCGTGGGGACATCGAGAACGACACGCCGCGCCGCATGATCGCCGACGGTTCACCCCCACGTGCGTGGGGACATCGGCCGGCGTGGCCGGATGTGTTCATGCTCATTCTGGTTCACCCCCACGTGCGTGGGGACATCATCGCCGAAGCGCACGCGCGGTACTTCGATCACGGTTCACCCCCACGTGCGTGGGGACATCGCAGCGGCTCATGATCAAGTTCATGGAGCGCCGCGGTTCACCCCCACGTGCGTGGGGACATCTCGAAGCGCCGACGGAGAAGTTGCCGTTGTACGGTTCACCCCCACGTGCGTGGGGACATCCGCACCACATCGCCGATCGCCTGCGTCGCGATCGGTTCACCCCCACGTGCGTGGGGACATCTCGCTCTCGCGCGCAAACAGCCTGATCGTCCCCGGTTCACCCCCACGTGCGTGGGGACATCGCGATCGCCTTCAATGCCGCCTGCTTGCCGACCGGTTCACCCCCACGTGCGTGGGGACATCACTGAATACTAGCGTGCTTTCGCGGCTTTTGGGAGGATCAGGCCATCGAAGTCTCGCGTGGTCTTGGGCGTCTCGCCGCGAGTCGCGATCCTGTAGCCTTGCTCGCTCGGATCTGTGTGGATCAGGACTGCCGAACCACCTCTGGTGTCGATCTCATCGCAGATGTGCTTCCAGATCACCTCGCGGATGCGGGCGGAGGGATGGCCGACGTACACATTGGACTGCGGCTGGATTAGCCACCGGGTCAATCGGCCTCGAACGCCGGGGCGGATCTTGTGAAGGATCAGGACCATCATGCGGCATCGTCTCCATGGTGAAGCCCGAGTATCTGCCCGATGGGAGTTTCTGATGTGAACGACTCAGGCTCCCACAGCCCTGCCGGAAGCGCGGGGTCGTCGGCGAATTCATCCTGTTCCTCTGCCTTCACGTCGAGGCAGTGACGGATGTCCGGCAGGATCTGCTGGAGGAGTTTCGCTCGGTGGAATCTGCGCCTTGCTTCGGTGCGAATCTCACGCTCCATGTTCTGAGTATGACGGCCGGCCATCTCGAAGGCGAGCGGTATCGTCAGTTCCACCTTGTAGAGATCAGCGATGTCGTAGACGAACGAGAGTTGCTTGCCGGTGTGGATGAAGCCGATCGCGGGCGAGTACCCTGCGGAGATGATCGCCGCATGCACCAGGCCATACAGGCACGCGTTGGCGGCCGAGAGGGCGCGATTCACGGGATCGCCTGCGTACCAGTCCTTGCGAGCGTAGTTGCGCCCATCCCACGGCACGCCTGTCGCTTTCGACGCGTCCGCGTATGCCTGGCGCACGCGGAAGCCCTCCTTGCCGCGGAGCTGCTGAAGCGTGATCTCGGGATCGATCGCATCGTCTGCGAAGCGGCGCAGGTACATCCGCACGACGACCTGAAGGCGGGTCCGTTCATCGAGTGCCAGCGCCGCCTGGCGAAGCAGATTCCGGCTGTGCCGGCTACCGCCCATCCCGCATGCATAGAAGCGAATGCCAAACTCACCAGCCCAGATGACGAGGCAGTTGTTGTCGGCAAGCGCCTTGATCGCCTCGTGGGTGATCTTGGTTCCGGGCCCGAGCATGAGCGTTGCAATTGAACTGATGGGCACATCGGTGACGCCGTCAAACTCGTGGATCGCGATGGCGTTGCTGGTGTGCCGAATGATCGCGCGATCGACATACAGGAAGGACATGCGATCGTCGAATCGACCGATCTCGTGGAGGCTCGTCTTCATGCCGAGTGCTCCTTGCCAGGCGAAACCGGTGCCGACGAACCGCCAAGGTATTCACTTGTCAAAGATCGGCCCCTTTTGGAGGGGAGTTTCGTGGGTCTGATGATCTATCGGACTGGAGCGATCGACAGCAGGCCGAAGCCGAAGGCTTTGGCGGGGCCGATTCCGGAGGCGAGAGCGCTCGAGAGAGCGCCCGGATCCACGATTCGCAACGTCCCCTCGTACAATACCGAACGCAACCTCAATCCCGAGCCGCGCATCACCGACTTGCTCATGTAGACGTAGCCCGGGACCATCGCTTCGAGCGCCTCCAAACCGAAGCCGGCGCGAGATGCGCGGCGCACCAGCCACTCCCGCAGGCGCTCCTCCGTGGGAGGCACCGGCACGCGTGGTCCGTCGCGGCCCGGCTCCACCGGCGCGATGCGGCGGACCGCGTTTGCGCGGAGGCGGAAGCGCCATCGCTCTCCCGCCGCGAACGACGGGTCCCACGCCCGCACCGCGGGGTCGGCGGCGAGCAGGTGTCCCGCGTTGCGGAACGCGTAGCCCCAATCCGGCTCATCAGCCGACTGCACGAGGATCACCGCGCGGCCGCGCTGGAGAGGATCGACTCGGAACAGGAATCCCGCCTGCCGCGTTCTCGGCACGCGGACGTGCCCGGGGCCGAAATCGTCGGGCTTGAACGGAAGTAGGAAATCCGCGTCAGCGCCGAACCTCACCGCAGTCGGGAACCCCATGCACAGCCGCTGATGCACCCGGTACACGTTCCTGAGCCAGAGCCGACCCGGGCGCGGGCGGTCCACGTTGGCGCCGGTGTCAACCAAGAGACAGGAGATGAACATGCTCACTCGACCTCCTCCGGCGCCTGCGAGGCAAGGTGGCGGCGGCGCATCTCCAGCGAACGGAATCGCACAATCTCCGAACGCGTGCGGAGGATCTCGTCGCGCCAGCGCTTATCACAGGGGTCGATGCGGTCGAGGCCCATTCCATGTCCGTACTCGATCATGGTCACCGCGTCGTGGCAGAGGCGGCAGAGGGCGCGCAGGTCGTCGTGCGCTTCGTCGCCTCCGGCGCGGCGGTATGTGACGTGCTGAACGGTCGTGGCGGACGACTTGCAGAAGACGCACAGGCCGTGGTCAGATTCGAGCCGTGCGGCGCGGCGCGCCCGGTACTCGGCGTTGGTGTAGTCGGCGCGAGGACGCGCCGGTCCCGGGGGGCGGTCGTGCATCGGCTTCCCGGCCGTCACGGCGACCGTGCCCCGCATCACAAGTCGCGGCTCGTGGACGGGCGGCTCGAAGGAAACGGGCGAGTCGTACCAGACTTCGGCATCCTCGGGCGCGATGTCCTCCTCTCCGTCGCCGCACCACTCGATGAGCGTCCCAACCTCCCTGGGCACGGGATCGCCCTCGCAGCGTGACGACCACGACACCGAAGCCAGCGCATCGGCGAGCGAGGCATGCGTCGAAGGGTTGCGCCAGCCATCGCCCTCGCGCGGAGTCGCTAGCACTGGAAGCCCTGGCGGGCATGACTTTCGGCCCAGGAACACGGGCCAGACCGGCGCGGCCAGCGCACCGGCGACGCGCTGGATCAGTTCCGCCTCGCCCCGGAGCGCGACGAGGAAACTCGCGTCGGCGAGGTACTCGCGGCGCGTGATGAGCGTGCCCTGGGCGCCGGTCTTGATGCCGCCTCCGGCCGTCGTCATGCCGACGTCGGCCCCGACGGTGTGATAATCCCACCAGCGCGTGCCGGGGCGGTCGATCCGCACGCCCATGGCCAGCGTGTTGAGTTCCGGAAGCCGCTCCCGCGCTTTGGCGCGCAATAGGCCCATGGCGCAGCAGACCAGCCCCAACACGCCGGACTTTGTCGGCGCCTCCATGCTCCGCCGGATGACGAACTTGGACGTGTCGCCCCATGACTGGAGCGGGCCTTCGAGGCGCAGGAAGAGCGTGTTCGTTCCTGCCGCGGTCACGACGCGGCTCCTGCCGTTGCCCGCGAGACCACGCCCATGACGCCCTGCACGAGGTCATCGAGCCTGCCCACAAACTGCTGACCGCCCACGACCGGCTGCTCCTTGTGCGCTTCGCGCTGCTCGTTGCGATCGACCCACATCAGGGCGTGCCGCCGGCCTGGCGAGAACCAGAACCGATCGGCTTCGATGCCGTAGCCCTCCACCATCTCGTGGACATGCTGTCCGAGGCGCGCGATGCTTCCCTCGATCAGGCCCTGCTGCGCGCTCGCGACGACGGGCCTCGCGAAGGCATTCGCATAACTGACGCGCGTGCGTGAATCGGCCTTCACCTCGACGAGGATGCCGTCGGGGTGGTTGAAAGCCGCGTAGGCGTGCTGCTTGCCCGACGGCACGGCCGAGGCTGCGGCTTCGAGGAAGCACCTGACCGTCAGCGTGGCGAGGTCAGCGTCTCCGCCGAGGTTCGTGAGCAGCTGGTCCCAGTCGATGCAGAAATGCTTGTAGAAGCAGGCGGAGTTGAACACGGATTCGTTGACGTGCGCAGCGCCGGCGTCAGAACCCGGGATGTCGTCGGCCGCCGTGAAGTAATCGACCTCGTTCACGACCTCGTGTGTGGAGATGGCATGCGCCGAGGAGAGCGCGGCCTCGACGGCAAACCTGCCCTTCAGATCAGCGAACGGACCCTTGGCATCAAACTCCGTCATGCGGCCGCAGAGGGCGATGTCCGGCGTTTTGACAAACTTGGCAATGATCCCGGCGAACTGCTCGCCCAGATCACCGTTTCCGGCCCTCACGGCAAGGCCCATCTCGTTGATGGCGGATTGAGGCAGGAAGAAGAGAATGTCAAATCTGTACCCGTCGCCCTTGTCCAAGGGGACGCCGCCATCATCGAAGACCTTGCGGATGGCCTTGAGGTGCTTATCGGCGGGCTGATTGCCATTCCCTGCCGCGGCTTGGGCGATCTGCTCGATCAATCGGCGCGTCCGCACGCCGCCATCGCGCTCCAGCGCCGCGGCGAACTGATCGCTCCGCCGAATGCTGCGCTTGAGGCACTGGCTGGAGATGCGCGCCCGCGTGACGCCGCCGAAGAGGCAGGTCTTGGGCGCGCCGAGGTCGTCGCGGTTGAGGTTCGCGGGGCTGTGGTTCTGGATCATGTGGATTTCGATCAGCATGTCATCCTCCTTGGGGTCGATCAGCCAACGTTCCGGACCCGGTCTAGGTACGCCTCGGCCCATTCATCCCGCACGTCGCGCCGCCGTGCGTGCGCCTCGCCGCGGTCCCAGATGGAAAGGTCGTCGAGCAACCTCGCCCAATCGATGCCCTTGACGCCATTCGCGTATGGCACGCGCCCGTCGCACGCCTTGGCGACCACATCCAAGGCCCAACGAAGATGAGGCTCGATCGCGGGCAGAGGCGAGCAGAGCAGGGCATCGAAGCGCGTCCGGAATCGCTCGTGCGCCTTGCAGTCTGGCGGGTCGTACGGCTCGCAGACGCCGAGGATCGCAGGGAGCGCCCGCCCTTGCCTCTCGCCTGTCGGCACGAAGTGCGGCACGGCTGAGCCGAACGCGCCGTGGAGTTTGGCGACCAACCAGCTCGTCTCGCGGCGGGGAGCGGCCTTGTTTGTCGCGCGCAGCGGCCACCACAGGCCCGTGAACAGGTCAAAGCCGTCAAGCCGCGCGTCGAGCGGCATCCCGGCCAGCGAGCGCAGGCGCGACCGCTCACCCGCCTTGAGCCCTTCGAGACGCTGGATGAAGGCGGTCGCCTGACTCACGACGCAGCCCCCTTCTTCCTTCGCGAGCGATTCGGCTTGGCCGCGTTGGGTGCGGACTTTTTCTGCCCCGCCGGGCGCGCGGCGGCAGTACGCAGCACTCGGTCAAGAGCGGCCAGTGCCCGACTGACGGCTTCACGCCGCCGAAGCGGCGAACCGCGAGCAGTCGAGGACACTACTCGCTCGACAAGAGGACCATACACATTGTGCAACAACAGTAATCCTTCGTCCGCGCCGGGGTCGGGCGCCTGCAGCACTGCAAAGACCCGCGCTTCGGCATCTGGAGTCAGCATGGTCACAGCGGCGTGCATCTGCGGATGTTGGCGGTCGGCGTTCGGTGTTGCCTTCCGGAGCACTCCCCTCAGTTTCTCGTTGACTTTCTGACTGAATTCAACGCGCGACTGTGCCCGCAGGCGTGGGAAAACGACACGGGCAGCGTCCTGAAAGACGAACTTGTTGACGACGGGACCGACCGCTACGACTCGGCCCTTCAGGCCAGCGCTCAATCGGACGGCATCGCGCCAGAATCGCGAAGCGTGAACCGCAGCGCTCGCCCCTAAGCCCGGCAGCGATGCCGGTTCGCCGTCAATCAGAAGGTGAGGATCGAGTTCCCAGAACTTCTTCAACCGGCCCTCCGTCTTCGGCGTAGGCCAGCCCCCGTCGTTGCACAGACTCTCGACCAGCACTCCGGGTTGGCCACAGTTGGCGCATGCTCCTCGCCCGTCCGCGACATTCAGCCACAGCCTGCGAGGTCGCCACGCCAAGCAGGCTATAGCGCCCTGGGGATCTGGGGGTTGGTCCGTTAGCCACGGCGCCTCACCGGAATGAGTCGCGTCATGCGGTAGGTTAACGATCATGGTCGTAAGAAGGTCCTTTCCCTCTACGACCGCATATGCGGCAGAACTTGGGTTGACCGAGGCCGGGTAGAAGCGATTCGCGGGCGCCCATACGGACAGTCGCAGAATCCCGAGCGCACAACACGCTGGACAGAAGCCGTAGGAACCGTCATGCACGACATGACGCATGTGGTTGACAGAGTCCGCGCCCGGAAACTCCCCGAGTAGATCTGCGATCGGCCGAGGTTCCTTGCCCTT
This sequence comes from Phycisphaerales bacterium, assembly GCA_020852515.1. Taxonomy (NCBI): domain Bacteria; kingdom Pseudomonadati; phylum Planctomycetota; class Phycisphaerae; order Phycisphaerales; species Phycisphaerales bacterium. The sequence goes on along the minus strand of JADZAS010000021.1, from coordinate 7,268 downwards.
CAGCGATGAATCCTGGTAAAACCGAACTCCGTCGCCGAGCAGATTGAATGCCGGCTCCGGCTGCTGCCCCACGAGTTTTTTCAGCCAGCCCTCGGGGATTCTCGTCGCCCCGTCCAGCCCGCGCCGCTCCGCCTCATCGAGCCCCGGCCGGCACCACAGCAGCACCGCAAGCAGGAACCGCAGCAGCGACACGTTGTCCATCGGGTTGCTCGCCGCAATCTGGCGAATCGATCCCGCCTCCATCAGTGCCATGCGAATACCCACCCGCTCGAACTGGCCGTTGGTCCGAAGGACGGGAATCCAACGCGCCTCGATCAGGTTGAAGGTTGCGGAGGGATCGGTCGGGCTCATCGAAGGCCGCTCCTACGCTCTTAGGCAATTCGTTCAGTCACGCCGATTCATCGCGACCAGGCGCAACCTTCATGACTGCTCAGCCGCGAGGCTTCTCTGGCGGACGTTGGACAGCCAATTGACCCGCCGGTTATGTCCAGGATATACTAAACGCATCGCCCCGCCCAGGTCAAGCACCTCACCCGGATGACCTCTTCCCCATCCCACTTCGGCACCATGCTACGCGAGAAGCGGCTCGAGAAGGGATACTCCCTGCGCCGGTTCGCGGAGATGATCGGCGTCAGCCCAACCTACCTCTCGCTCGTGGAGACGGGGAATGCCGACTATCCACCAGCGGCGGATCGGGTGAAGAAGATGGCTGAACTGCTCGGTGCCGACCCCGAACAGTGGATCGCGCTCGCCGGGCGAGTGTCCGAAGAGTCAAAGGAGATCATTCTCGATCGACCCGACCTGATGCCGGCCCTGCTCCGGGCCGCGAGGGGTTTGTCGGCCGAGAAACTCAAGCGCCTCATCGAGGACGCGAAGCGCCAGAGCCAGGAGGACGATGCACCGTGAGTCGAGTCTCCACGAACCAGTTCAGAGTCCCGTACCTGCACGAACGTCAGATCGAGAGCGAGGCCGAACTTCTGCTCCGCGAATGGAGCGAGAAGGGGCACAAGGTATCTGTCCCGATCCCGCTCGAAGATCTCGTGGAGTGCCACCTCCGACTGCCGTTTCAGGTCGAAGATCTGCGCAAGCGATTCGGCGGCCACGACGTGCTCGGCGCCATCTGGTTCGGCGATGGAGCGATTCGCGTGGATTCGTCGCTCGATCCCGTCCTGCATCCTGAAATGCTCGGTCGCTACAACTTCACGATCGCGCACGAAGTGGGCCACTGGCGGTTGCATCGCGAGCACCTCCGCCGCGATCCGGCCCAGGCGATGTTTTTCAACGCGAACGGCGAACCGGCGTTTGTTTGCCGCGACGGCGACACGGCGCCGGAGGAGTGGCAGGCCAACCACTTCGCCGGCTGCCTGCTCATGCCGCGTGACCTGCTGCGAATCGCGTGGCGTCAATGGAGAGGAAACGACGACCCGGTTTCGCTGGCGGACCTGGGTCTGAACGCTTCCACCTCGTCAGAACTCGAGCAACAGATCGCATTCGAACGGTTCTGCCGCCCGCTCGCCGACGATTTCGCCGCATCGGCGCAGGCGATGCGAATCCGACTCGAAGCACTGGAACTGCTTGTTAAGGAGTACCAACCCGGGCTCTTCGGATGAGGGCACGCGCCCTTTTCTATTTGCCCGTTTCGTTTACTGTCCACGGGACAGAAAGGACCTCTCGTCATGGCCAAGTCATTCGACCCCCGCAAGGTGCTCAAGCACATCGCCAACCCCCTGCTCCGCGAGTTCTTCACCCGACGAGGCGAACTCATCAACGTGCCGTGGGGTGAACTCACGGAGCACAAGATCGAGCCTGTTTTCCAGGCGTGGCTCGCGCTGCCGCACGCCAACCAGCAGGAGATCAAACTCATCATGCGCGACATCAATGAACTCGCCGACCACCGCGGCCTGGCGGTTCTCGCCGAGGAGATTCTCTGGCGGCCCGAGCGCGTCGAGGAGTACCGCGCGCAGGTGAGCCGGCACGACAAGGCCATGTGGGTCTTCCTCAACATGCCCGAGGCGTTCGAACGGGCGGCGGTCTTCGCCCGGGCCGATGCTCTCTCCACCGGCCGGTACTGGATCAAGCGCAACGGGCTGCCGCAGATCGAACTCAAGGTTGACGACGCGGTGCGAGAGGCGCTGGCCGCGGCGCTCACCGCATTCTACGGTCCGCTCCAACTTCGCGGCCGACAGTGCAAAGTCGAGCACTACGTGCGAGCGGGCAACGCCGACTACTTCTTCGCGTACCTCGACGACTACCCGGACCGGCACCTGGTGTTCGACGAGGACAGTGACGAGCCCACGGTCCGGTCCGACCGGTTCGCGTTCGAAGTCGTGATGGTCTACAACCGCGATGAAGGTTCGATGGAACTGTTCGCGCAGGGCGGCCAGCGCGTGTGGGGACCGCTCCAGGTCGCGTTCTGCCGCGCCGTTCTCAATGAGGAGGTCGATCCGGCCGAGCCCATCCGCCCGACGTACCACCTCGATCACCTGCTCAATCCGAACTTCGCGCTTCCGACGGACCCCGCTGATCTCGTCGAAGAGGCTCGGATCACACGACTGCGCTTCTCGCCTCGCGGCAGCGGCGGCTGGATCGAAGTCAAGGCGGACGCCAAGGCGGCGCCGAACGACATCTACCGGAAGATCGAACGTCACATCAGGAACATCCCCGCCGAAGGGACGCGGGTGACGCAGGCGACGTTCTCGCTCAAGTTCCTTCACGACGGCAAGGGACGGCAGAAGACGATGACCTTCAACGTCACCGCCCCCAATTCGTCTGATATCACGCACAAGCCTGAAGAGCAGCGCGTCGTCGGCGTGCGCTGCCTGCGCCTGTGGGAGGTGTCCCGTGACGCTGAATGAAATCCTCCAACTCCTGATCGTCGCGGCTGACGATGTCGGCCGCGTGTTCGATTACGCCGAAATCCGCACCTGGCCTCCGGGTACTCTGGATCAGTTCCGGCGGCTCCGACTGCTCCGGCCGTCCTCGGGCGGGCTCATGGCGCCGTGCCCCAATTGCCTCGACGCGCACACGGAAACCGTGACCGTGTTCGAGGAGTCAGATGGCAGGCGGCGCTACTTCATCCCGTGCCCCGAATCGCTGCGCGTCGAGGTGACGGCCGAGATGTGCTGCGGTTGGCAGGTCGATGTCGAGGCGCTGGCCAGTCTCATCGCGGTGTCAATCGGCCTGCACGGCGCCAAGGCAATGGTGCCGGGCCGACTCTGGCGGCTGGGGCGGACGAAGTGGAAGGACGGCACTCGCCAAGTGCTCTTCGCCACCCGTCTCATCGATGATGATGCATCGTCGGTCGTGTGCCACGTCGGCACGCACGGCCGCGACATCGTGCTGGTGCCCCACCTCATTCCCGAACGCTGCCTGTGGCCGGGCCTCGTTCCGGCTGTGATTCCGCTCACGAGGGTGGCGACCCTGTCGAGCAATGGAATCGAGTTGGATCTCGTCGCGATGGTTGAAACGGTGGCTGAGGCGAATCGGCTCGCTCACACCATCGGTGGTCTCACTTTGACTGATCGCGAACTGAACTCCGTGGTTCGGCGCCATGTGAAGGCAGAGAAATCCGCTTCGCTCACCGACGAAGCGATCGTTGCCGCCTACCAAGCACATGGAACGGTGCGACAAACTGCTGAAGCCCTGAAAGCCGAGGGCTTCAAGATCCATCCTGCGACAGTTGCACGCAAGGTCAAACAGGCTCAAGAGGCGGGTGAACTCCGCGAGACTCTAGACACGCCTTCAGTCGGCAGAACTGTCGCGTCGCAACCTCGCGACAGGGGAAAGAAAATGTCGCAGTACGGCAAATAGCGGCATTAACGTCACTTAGAGCACGCGGCGGCATCGCCGCCGCGATGCTCAACCCTCCAAAGCCGCGACAGCACGGGCTGCGTCCGAGGCCGGTTGGCTCATAACCAGCCAGTCATCGGACGCACCTGCGTTTTCTCGCGGCATGTTGTCGCGGCGCGGTTCCTCGTGCGTGACGGCGACTGAACTGGGAGCACTGCGATCGGCCTCGGAGCAATCCGATGGCCACCCGCCATGACGTCGTCAATCACCCATCCACCGCTGAACTCATCAAATCCAAGGCCCGCCAGCTGTGCCGCCGCTCCGACTTCTCGAAGTCGGACCTCGACGAATGCGAGCAGGAAATGCACATCTACGTGTGGCGCAAGTCCCACCTCTACGACCCGGATCGGGGCAGCATCGAAGCGTTCGTCAACACCGCGCTGAAGAGCTGGATCGGCATGGAACTGCGCCACCGGCACCGCCAGAAGCGGTGGAACGGCCGACCCACCGTTTCGATCGAGCGCACGAAGATCGAGTGCGGCGGCGATGAAATCTCGCTGAGCGCCATTTTGAGCGAGTGCGATGGCCGACGCCACACCTTCTGTCACGGCCTCACTCCTCTCGAACTGCTCCTCCAACAGGAATGGGTCCGCGAAGGCCTCAGTCGCCTCACGGCTGAAGAGCGGGAAATCCTCCTGCATGTCGCTCAGCACGGCGTGGCCAGCGCCGCCCGCGAATGGAGCGAGCGGCTCGGTTTCCCGTTCTCCCGCCGCCAGGTCGGCAACGAGCTGCTCCGCATCCGCGGCAAATTCGAAGATCCGCGACTTTCCGGGCAATGAGCGCGCAACGCGCTAGCACACGGCATAGGTAACCCATACCCCCCCACGCGCGCAGTCAGCCTGCCGTTTGGCGGACCACAACAGGAGGCAACGCCCATGTCCGACACCGTGTTTCGATTCTCATTCCGAGCCGGCGTCGATCTGACCGAGGTCGAGGCCACGCTCCACTTGTCCATTCTCGCCGGCGAAGGCCTGTTCGGTGAAGCCCGCGTGCGGATGGAAGTCGCGTACCACGTCGACGCTCCCCACCGCGTCATTCTGATCGACGGGCGGACCGCCGCCGGCGACGCCATCGTGCGCGTGTTCACCGCGTTCATCACCCGCGAATTCGGCGAGGACGCGTTCGAGGTCCGCCGCACTTCGCAGCCCATCAACTCGCGCGTCGCGACCACCCCCACTGCCGGCGCCGCCACCTGAACCCCATCCAAAGGAGTCTTTATCGCATGACATCAATCCAGAGCATCCAGAAGGGTCGGGCCGTCCTGCCACGACGCACGGGCCTGTTCGGGGTCCACGGCGTGGGCAAGAGCACCTTCGCGGCTATGGCTGAGAAACCGATCTTCATTCAGACTGAAGAGGGTGTCAACGACCTCGGCGTCGATCGATTTCCACTCGCGAAAGAGTACAGAGCAGTGCTCAACTCGCTCGCCGTCCTCTACTCCGAGCCGCATGAGTACCTGACCATCGTCATCGACTCGCTCGACTGGCTCGAGCGGCTCATCTTCGCCGAGGTCTGCGCCCAGCGCGGCGTCGAGTCGATCGAAGACATCGGCTACGCGAAGGGCTACGTCTTCGCCCTGACTCAATGGCGCGAAGTGCTCGCCGGGCTCGACGCGCTGCGAGCGCACCGCGGCATGTCGGTGATTCTCATCGCACACGCGGCCATCGAGAAGTTCAACAATCCCGAAACCGATTCCTACGACCGCTATGTGCCGCGCCTCCAGAAGCAGGCGTCGGCGCTGATCCAGGAGTGGTGCGACGAGGTCTTCTTCGCGACCTACCGCGTGCTCACGAAGACGACGAGTGAAGGCTTCGACCGCAAGCGCACGCAGGGCATCGGCACGGGCGAGCGCATCATCCGCACGACCGAGCGGCCGGCGCACGTCGCCAAGAACCGCCTCAATCTCCCCGACGAGATCCCGCTCGATTACCGCATTTACGCCGCGTTTGTGCGCGGCGAGAACCCGCTCATCTCTGCCGAATCACCCACTTCTTCTGAACCGAAAGGAAACTGACCCATCATGGCCAATCTCAACGGATTCGACGCGAACGAAGTTGATCCAAACCCCGGTTTTGATCCCATTCCCGCCGGGAAGTACCTGGCGATCATCACAGCCTCGGAGATGAAGCCTACCCGCAATGGGAAGGGCGAATACCTCCAGTTTGAACTGGACATTCTCGACGGTCCCCACAAGGGGCGCAAGGTCTGGGACCGCCTCGTCATCAAGCATTCCAACCAGCAGACCGTCGAGATCGCCAAGGGCACGCTCTCGGCCGTCTGCCACGCGGTCGGCGTCATGGCGCCCAAGGACTCGGCGGAACTGCACAACCTCCCGCTGATGGTCACCGTCGGTTTGAAGAAGCGCGATGACACGGGCGAACTGACAAACGTGGTCAAGTCCTACTCGAAGCGCGACTCCGGTCCGGGCGCCGCTGGCGCCCCAGTCGTGAACGGACCCGGCAGCACACCTCCGTGGGCGAGGAAATGACGCCCGCAACCGCCACCAGTTCGAACGGCTCTGCCGTGTTGCGCGAGGTGTCCACCACTTCGCGCGACGCGGCGGCGTCGCTGGCGCTCGATGATCGTGATGCATGCCTTCCTGGCGTGCATGCCGAGGAACTCCAGGCGCCGTGCCCGCAGTTCTGGACTGTATGGAAACGGCTCCAGAAGTCCGCGGGTTCACGCGTACCGGTGGTCCTCTTCCGTCGCCGCCGATCCAAATGCATGATCTGTCTTGCTGCCGAAGATCTGCCGGCCCTGTCCGCCTCGGTCCGCGCCGCGCAGGAGGCGCTGGCGTGATGGAGTTGCGGCCGTATCAGCGCGAGGCCGTCGAGGCGGTGTATCACCACCTGCGCATCCGCGATGACAACCCTTGCATCGTGATCCCGACCGCTGGCGGCAAGACGCCCGTGATGGCGACGATCTGTCGCGACGCCGTGAGCCTGTGGAACGGACGAGTGCTGATCTTGGCGCATGTCAAGGAACTCCTTGAGCAGGCGCTCGACAAACTCCGCAGCATCGCACCCGATCTGCCCGTCGGCTTGTACTCCGCCTCTCTGAAGCGCCGCGAACTGGATTGCGCCGTCACCATCGCCGGGATTCAGAGCATCTATCAACGGGCCTGCAATCTCGGCCCCGTCAATCTCATCATCGTGGACGAAGCCCACATGATCCCGGCCGAAGGCGACGGGATGTATCGCACCTTCATCGCCGACGCCAAAGCCGTCAATCCCGAGGTGCGGGTCGTCGGCTTGACGGCCACGCCGTTCCGCCTCAAGACGGGCATGATCTGCGGGCCGGACAACATCCTCAACCACATCTGCTACGAAGTCGGCGTGCGCGAACTGATCGTGCAGGGCTACCTCTGCCCGCTGCGCACCAAGGCCGGCGTCGCGCGGGCCGACATGAGCGGATTGCAC
>JADZAS010000020.1 GCA_020852515.1 Phycisphaerales bacterium | reverse complement strand
GGTCGAAACGCGCCTGGTGTCCTACGAAGTGAAGGGCGAACTCGGGAAGCTGACGCAGTTCGAGGCCATGATCCAGCCCACGGGCACGGCGACCTGGTCGTAAGCAGCTGACAACGTCGCCGCCGTCTCTGGACCGCGGCGCCCTTTCATCTGGAGAGTGTGTGATGTCCGTCTTTACGTCGCTGGTAACCGATGTGCTGACCGTGCCGAACACGGAGCAGACCATCACGATTCGGAAGCTCGCCCCGAAGCATCTGGAGGAGGCGCGACGGGCCTCGCAGGAGCGCGCGTTTGAGGACATGAAGCGCACGCGCGAGGTGCTGCCGCCCGAGATGCTGGCCGGACTGCTGGCGAAGTCCGAGAAGGCCGACACGCCCAAAGAGAAGCCGGACCCGCTCCTCACGCATGACCGTGTGACGCTGATGCAGCGCGGGGTCACTGCATGGTCGTTCGCGCAACCACTCACGCCAGACAGTTTCGAGGATCTGGACGACGACACGGCCGACTGGCTGGCTGGTGCCATCCTGCGTCTGTCGAAGCCGTCGCTCTATGCCGCGGAGGATGCCGCGCAAAAAAACGGCTGACGGCGCTCTATCGCGTCCTAGAGGGCGATGATACGACGCCGGTGCCGGTGGAGTGGTGGATCAGCCGGTTGTGCGAGGAATTTCCAGGCCGGCTACCGAGTGAAGTGCTGAAGGAGTGGGAGCGAGCCCCGAGCGGACTGCTGGAAACCATTCTCGAGATGCGGGCGTTCGCGGGGGTGAAGCGGCAGTCGGACGCGGCAAAGACGGCCGCCGAGATGCCGCATGGGGCACTCGCTGATCTGCTGCTGGAGATTCAGGCCGAGGAAATCGAACGCGCACACGATGGCCGATAACCTCACCATCACCGTGGACACTCATGCGCTCCTCGAGGCACTGATCCGTCTGGGGCCGGCGGCGGAGCAGTACGTCCACGCGGCGGCGCGGGTGACGGCAGAGCGCATCCAGGTCGAGGCGCGCGGGCGTGTGCGGCGTGCGACCGGTCGGACGGCAGCGGCCATCACGCTGGACGAGGCGGGCGCACCGCTGCATGGCTGGCGTGTGTTCGTGGCCCCGATGCCACAGCGGGCGGCCAACCTGCCCATCTGGATCGAGTTCGGGACCAAGTTCATGGACGCACGTCCGTTCCTGTTCTCGTCGGCCACGTTGGAGGAGGGGCGGCACCAGGTGCGGATCGCCGAAGCCGTGCAGCACGCCATCGATGAGGTGGGCCTTGGCTAACCCCGCGATGGTCGTACGGATTGCGGCCAATCTCGCCGAACTGAAGAAGAACCTCGCCGAAGGCCGGAACCAGATTGAAGCGACCACGGCCGGCATGCAAAAGCTGGCCACATCGTTCCAGGGTGATCGGCTGATTCAGGCGGCTCACAATGTCGCGGCGGCGGTGAATCAGATTGGCGGAGCGTCGAATCTGACCGAGCGTGAGCAGGCGAAGGTCAACCGCACCGTCGAACAGGCGCTTGAGAAGTACCGGGCGCTTGGGAAGGATGCACCAGAGGCACTCAAGAAACTGGCGGCCGATACGGCCCATGCCACCGAGAAAACCTCCACGCTCGCGACGGCGGCGAAAAACCTGTTCGCCCTCTTTTCGGCGCGAGCCATCATCAATGCCGCCAATGACGCCATCGCGTATGGCGGGAAGATTTCCGACTTGGCCTCAAAAGCCGGCATGACGGCTGAGGCGTTCCAGCGGATGGGGTTTGCGGCGGGTCAGTCGGGCGTGCCTGTGGAGCGTCTGGCTGATGGAGCGGTTCAGCTCTCGAAGCGCCTCGTTGAGGGCGAGAAATCGTCCGTCGCGGCCGTGAAGGCGCTGGGGCTGAGCATGTCGGACCTGATTGCCTCAGGCCCGGAGCGGGCGCTCTACGCCATCGGGGATGCCATCGCCACCGTGCCGAATCCGATGGAGCAGGCCGCCATTGCGACCAATCTCTTCGGACGGACGGGCGCGGACTTCCTGCCGGCGTTCAAGGGCCATATGCAGGAGGTGGCGGACGCGAGTCAGCGCGCGGGCCTCGTGCTGAGCGAAGACACCGTCCGAGCGCTCGATAGCGCTGACGACAGTTTCGCGCGGGTGCGCGTGTCGATGACGGTGATGATCGGGCAGGCACTTGAGCCGATGTTGCCCCTGATTGAGACGCTGGCGACATGGCTGGGGAACAATCTGCCGGCCGGGTTGCAGGCGGCTCGGGCCGGATTCGATGCCCTGATTCTGGTCGGGTTGCGGTTCCGGGCGTGGCTACTGGACACGTCCGTGTCAATCGCGCAGGCCGTGGCAGACGTACCGGTGCTGGGGCGCGTGTTCGGTGAGTCCTCTGGCGACATCGCCGAGATGGCGCGACGAGCCCAGGAAGCGCGCGATGCAGTGAACTCGTTCGTCGCGCAAGGCGTCGAGCCGACGAAGCGAGCCGTGGAGACGACGACGCCACCTCTGCGTGGGTTCGGCGCGGCACTTCATGAAGTCACCACTCACACCAAGAATGCGAAGGATGCGCAAGTCGAGATCGCGCCGGTGGCAGAGCGATTTACTGGACTCGTCTCGCGCTCGCTGACCGAAACCGGAAAACTGACGCAGCAGCTTGAAACATGGGCGCGCGTGAACGGGGCACAACTGGCGCCGTCTATTCTGGAAGTGAATAGCGCACTTGACGCCCAGGTACCGCTTGTTAGCACCATGCAGACACAGTGGGCGCAGTTCGCGCCGACCGTAGCACAGAACACGGCGGAGGCTGCGAGGCGTGGCGTGGGCCTTTTCCAATCGCTGATGGATGGTCTGCCGCAGGTCATACTTGGCGCCGTCCAGGGTGGTGGCAGTGTGATCGGAGCGGCGGGTACCCACATCGGCACGTCGTTGATGGATAAGTTTTCAAAGAGGTTTGGGCCAGCCATCAAAGCTGCCTTGCCGTTTGGTATCGGCGAAGCGGTGACGGCGCTGTTGCCTACGTTGGGCGCATTGTTTGGTCCAGTGGCCGAGAAGATCGCTGGGTTCTTTAAGAAAATCTTCGGCGGCCCTTCGGCCGAAGAGGTGCGTGGCCGAGAGGCCGTCGCGGCATTCGAGCAGCAACTTGCGAGCCTACTGAACCAGACACAGCGCAATGAGGCAGGGAACGAGTCATGGAAACAGACGGTCATCGCGATTCGTGATGCGTACCTAGCGGCCGGGCGGACTGAGGCCGAGGCCCTGCGCGACGCTGAGCGGCTGTGGCAGTCGAGCAAGCAGGGCGCCGAAGCCAGTAAAGCCGTCATCGCAGAAATCGAACAAAAGATGCATGACGTCGCAACGGCCGCAGCCGATACAGAAGCCGCCGCGACCGACGCCCTTGACGGTATTGGTGCGAGTGGATCGGTGACGGCTGACGATGTCCAGGCGGCAATGGCCCGCGCGATGGAAGCGACCAGAGTAGCCTCAGAAACTGGGTCTCTTGACGCGCAGATTGCCGCCGACATCGCGGCACAGGAGGCTGATCGGTTGGCCGATGAATTTGAGCAGTCACTCGATCGCGCAGGTGCCGCTGGCGCGGTCGCAATCGATCGGGTTGGACTGGCGATCGACCATTTGCCAGATGTGGTTGACATCGAAATCCGCGGCAACTATCAGACGTATGGGGCTCCGCCAACCGGTGACGGCTACGCGGCCGGCACGATGGGCGCACACGGCCAGTGGTTCCGCAATTTCGGTCCGGCGACGGCGACGGTGCTCCACGGGCGGGAAGCGGTCGTCACGCCCCAGCAGGCGCCAGCGTTCGCGCAGGCGGTGCTTGGCGGTGGTTGGTCGGATGCTGATGCTGAACTCAAGCGGATGCTCCGTGACCTGCCGCGATCGCTAAAGCTGGCCATCCGGGAAGCGATGGCAATGGCCTGATGGGTGTCACCGCCACGATGAAGGTTGAGGCCGAACTATCGGCCGGAGTGTGGACGGACATCACGGCCGACACAAAGGCGGCTGTCGGACCCCTCACGATCAAATACGGCATCGACGGGAACGGCCCGATCGACCTTGTGGCGTCCCCTGGTGAGTGCTCGTTCGCGCTGAGGAACGATGCCGGAAACTCTGGCGGGTTACAGGGCTACTACTCTCCGCAGCATACCAATTGCCGCAGCGGGTGGGGATTCGGGACGGGTATCCGTGTCTCGTTCACCTACAGCGGCGGCAGCATCACGGACAAGGTGAAGTTCCGCGGCAAGGTGACCACGATTGATCCAGTGCCAGGACAATACGGCCCGCAGCACGTCCACGTCGTGGCCCACGACGGCATCTATGATCTCCTAAGTGCGGATGCTAAAGAACTGGCCATCTTCACAGACAGCGACGAATCGACACTGATCGGGGAAGTGCTAGATGCTGTCCCGACGGCGGCGCAACCGGTGTCGCGGTCTTTGGATACCGGGGTGGGGATCTTCCCGGTGGCCTTCTGGAACCTGCAAGGCAAAGCCAAAGCCCTGAAGGTGATCAGCGATCTGGCCATCTCGGAACTCGGGCGCGTCTTCGTCACTGGTGCCGGGGTGTTTCGTTACAAGAATCGCCATAACTGGGGTGCGCTCAATACGTCGGCCGTCACCATCGCGAACACGATGCAGGGCTTCGTCGCGCCCACATCCGTGGATCGGCTGATTAACCGGTTCCTCGTGACGGCGCATCCGCTTTCCGTGAGCACCGCTGCGACGGACCTACTCTATGACCTGCCGGCGGGCACCGTGAGCATTGGGCCGGGCGAAACGCGAGAACTCTGGTGTGACTACACCGACCCGAACGACCGGCAGTCGAAGATCGGAGGGGCATCCGTGGTGACGTCGCTGGTGAGCGGCACGCACTACAGCGGCAATGCGTCCCCGGATGGCCTTGGGACGGACCTCTCCTCAGACCTCACGGTATCCCTGACAGCCTTTGGCACGACTGGCAAGTTCAGCGTCGAGAACACGGGTTCTGCGACAGCGTGGCTGCGGCTCTATATCTACGGTAAGGCGATCCGTGACGAAGGCGCGATCACGATAGAATCGGCCAGCGCCCAGGACTTTGGGGACCGCACGATGACGGTGGATCTGCCGTATCAGGATTCGCCGTTTGTGACACAATCCGTGGCGGATTATCTGCAGGGCGTGTATTCGACACTCGCCAACCAGGGCGACGAACTCGAGTTCATCGCCAACGAGAATGGGACGTTCATGACCCATGCGCTCAACCGCGAGCCGGGGGACGAAATCACGGTGAGCGAGACGGTGACGGGGTATAGTTCAG